>VHDF01000158.1 GCA_016871495.1 Verrucomicrobiota bacterium
TCGTTCTTCACCCGCCGGGCCGACGGGCCGTCGGCGATACGGCAGGCTGGGCAGCCTGCGCCACACGACAGACAATTTCGGGATGCACGGCACCCATGCCACATCCTCGAAATACTCAGGGACAGGAATTCAAAACGCCCCGGGGGACGGATCGAGGGCTTTTCCATCACTCCACGCCCACTGCGTCTCTGCGCGAGCCTATTCACTTCTGCAACTTGCTTATCCTCACGCGGAGGCCGCGAAGGACGCAGAGGACGGAACGGAGCTCGTTCGTGTTGCCCGTGGGACGTTCGCATCGCTCGGGCATCACATCGCTTTCCCTCTCGCCCCGCGAGGCACGAGCGGGGAGAGAGCCAGAGAGAGGGGAATTCGCAGCCTGCACAGGACGTCAGTCACAAGGAAAAGAAACCTGTGGATGCGCTGATGCACGCGATCATGGCTTCGCAGTCGTTCTCATTTTGCCCCGGCGCACGGCTGTGTCGTCCTTCGACCAGCCGCAGAAGGTTAAGAACTCTGAAGTCTTCCAACCTGTCCCGCGCTGCGGCGAGTCTCCAACACCGCCGCGCTCCCCAAAATGAGAATGAATGTCGCCTTCGGCCATTTCATTGACTCAAGGTCAGCGTGATTGATAGAACCACGTCGGTTCGGCGAGTTCGTTGGTCCCAAACGGCGCCGGACGCCATTCGATCCGGGACGGCGCTCCGCCAAGACGGGATTTCGAATCCGAACCAACAAACCATGCGCATGAGCAGAAAAGCCCCCAAACTCGCCTACCAACGAATCCTCCTCAAACTCAGCGGAGAGGCACTGGGGGGCGAAGCAGGCATCGGCATCTGCCCTCACACCGTCAATGCCATGGCCGCCCAAATCGTCGAAATCAAGAAGCTCGGGGTGCAAATCGCCCTCGTCGTCGGCGGCGGAAACATCTTTCGCGGAGTCCAAGGGACCACCCGCGGCGTCGAGCGCGCCACCGGCGATTACATGGGAATGCTCGCCACCGCCATCAATGGACTCGCCCTCCAGGACGCCCTGGAGAAAATGGGGGAACAAACCCGGGTGCAAAGCGCCATCTCGATGGCCGCCGTCGCAGAGGGTTTCATCCGGCGCCGCGCCATCCGCCATCTCGAGAAAGGCAGAATCGTGATCTTCGCCGGAGGCACCGGAAATCCCTATTTCTCGACGGATACCGCAGCGGCACTGCGAGCCAATGAGATCGGCGCCGAAGTCATCCTGAAGGCCACCAAAGTCGATGGCATTTACGACAGCGACCCCAAGACGAACCCTCAAGCCAAACGGTTCCAGCACATCACCTACTTGGAAGCGCTCCAACGGCGGCTGAAAGTCATGGATTCCACCGCCTTCTCCCTTTGCCTCGAGAATGATATGCCCATCATCGTTTTCGACTTTTTCAAACCGAAGAATATCTTTAGAGTCGTCACCGGTGAAAAAGTGGGCACACTCGTCACCTCCTGAAATCACCCAGGTCGCAACCCCTAGTTCCCTTTTATGCCAATCGATGACATCCTGCTCGAAGCGGAGGAAAAAATGGAAAAGTCGGAACAAGTCGTGGTGCACGAATTCGCCACCGTCCGCACCGGCAAAGCCTCCGCCGGCCTGGTCGAAAACATCCTGGTCGAAGTGTATGGATCCCACATGCGCATCCGGGAACTCGCCGGCATCACCACACCCGAGTCCCGTATGATCCTGATCCAGCCCTGGGATGCCACCACCGTCCATCCGATCGAAAAGGCCATCCAGAAAAGCAACCTCGGACTGAATCCCACCGTGGACAAGAAATTCATCCGCATCGTGCTGCCCGAATTAAGCCAGGAACGCCGCGTCGAATTCACCAAGATCATCAAGAAAATGGCCGAAGACGGCAAGGTCGCCGTCCGTCACGTGCGGCGGGACGGGATCGAAGCACTCAAAAAAGAAGGCAAAGCGGGAGGCGTCACCGAGGATGAAGTCGAGCACGCCGAAAAGGAAATTCAGAAGCTCACGGACCGCTTCATCGCCAAGATCGACGAGCACGTCGCCGTCAAAGAGAAAGAAATCATGACCGTCTAGCCCCGCCGCAGAGAGCCGATTATGGCGAAATCGGCTTCAGGATGATCTGGTGAATGTCCATGACCGCTCCGCCTGGCTTGCGAAGCGGATTCACCCAGAGGTCCCGCTCGCCCACTCCCAGCTTGATCCGTCCCAGGGACCGGGCCTTCCAGTTTTGGAAATGTCCGGTGTCCTCGACCACAAAGCGCAAAGCCTGATCGCCACTTCGCACCTCCACGTCGCTGCCCCCATGCCCCTTCCCGCACCCTTGCCAAATCTCCACGTCGAATTCGCCTCCTCGATCCACCTGAAATCGCCACTGAGCCCGATCCTTCGGATTGGCCCAGTATCCTAAACAGTTCTTGTTGGTCTGCGGTTCATATCGCATCAGGACACTGTGCGTGATCGCGTCCCTGGAATGCAGCAGGATCTCGCCATTCGACGATTGCCGGATGGGATTTCCCTCCGGAGCCGGACGAAGCGTCACCGCCTTCAGATTCATCACAGCAACCCCGGGCTTGTTGAGGCCCCGGACCCGCAGTTGAAACGGATCGCTCTTCGCGAGATAGACACGGCCCACGGACATCGTCGTATACCGATACCAGCTTCCCGTCGCGGGTCGCTTGGCGCGAAGCTTGTGTCCGGCCAACTCGAACTCCAACTCCGTCCCGTCACCGCCATCCGCTGAAAAAGCATACTCCACATCGTAGCGCCCCCAACGCGTGGGTTTGTAATTCCAAACCACAGAGTCTTCCAGTCGAGTCCAGAATCCTATGCGATGATTCCCGGGGTGAGTTTCTAGTCTCGCCTGGCTTCCCTCCACCACGGCATCCAGGGCGGAGAAAACAATCCGTCCATCCGGGAATTGGGTCGTCTTTTCAGCCATCTCGAGCAAGAGGGAGGAAGCCATCGCCCCGCCGCCGCTGCTGGAAGCTTCCAAACTCAATCGGCTGGCGTCCTGGTTGAATTGCCATGCCAACGGAGCGCTGTGAAATCCTTCGACGATCTTCACCGAAGTGAGATGCGGAAACGGAACAGGCAGGTTGACAGACTGAACAGCCTTGGGTGGACGAAACTCAATGCGAATCAAGCCCAACTCAGGCTTCACACTGACCACCCGCCCCCCATCGAGCTCCAACCCTTCCTGCGGCCAGCCAACCGCGGCCACCGCGTGAAAAACCGCGGCAAGCAAGCCGGTCAAGGAAAGCCAACGACGTCCGCAACTTGAGATCCCATGCATGAATCAACCCTACAACCCGCCAGGAAAAGATCGAGCCCTCAGATCATTCAAGCCAGGACGCCCCGGGGTCGATCAGGACTTACGCAGCCTCCATCGCGGTGCTGATCAGGCAATAGAACTCAAGGGCTTGGAACCGCTCCAGCAAATCCAGGACCTCTGGATCCTTGCGAATCAATGCGCGAGCACAGGTATCCACAAAGCCGGATGGATTCCAGCAGCCATGAGAAAAACACGCGCCCATCGTGTCCCAATCCATCGCTCTTGCCATGGGCGCCGGGAATACCTCGAGCCAGGCCGGAGTGGAGGTCTTCGGCTCGCCCCGGAATGGGATCCAGGCCATGGCCTGCTCGGGCAGCCGTCCCGCGCGTCGAAGCCAGTATTTGGAATTACTGTAGTCCGGTTCGCGACGGTGCAACAACGCGTGCAACCAAGCACCCAAGGGCGTGTCACACTCCTGAGCAAGGGCATGCGCGGCCTCGAAATGGTCGTGCCAGGCCAAAACGATGCCCGCTATCAGTCCAGGATTCCCCTTCATGGGTTGACCCGAGCCGAGTTCCTTGGCGAAAGATTCAGACTGCGCTTCCGTCCAAGTCCCTGCGCGAGGGGTGAGATCGAGGTGGGGCAGACCGGATTCCAACAGCGTGGAAAGGATCCGTGGATCCAGCGGCGTCATTCGAAGAACGGGAACAGGCGTTGGAGCTCCTTCTTATCCGGTTGGGAGCCGTACTCGCAGATCTCGAATGCTTCAATGTGCTCAATGCCGGTGGATTTGGGATACCACTCCGCCACCTGGGCTTGAAATCGAACCGTCAGCGACCTCTGGCGGTTGCCGAAATTATCGCGGACCTGTTTATGGCGTGAATGGTTCGGACCCGCGCCTTCGGGCAGCAGATCCGGAGACCCGTTCGCACCCCCTTCGGCAAATTGAGAGACCATCACTCCCAGTGCGTCCAGTTTGACTTTCATGACTTCGTCAATCGACACCACCACGTCAGGCTTGAACGGATTCGGCTTCTGAAATCGATCCGGGAAATAGAAGAACACCGGGTTCTTCTTCAACGGAGGAATATCCGGACAGAAAAACGGAACCGTGACCATGTAGGCCGCATCTTGAACCAAGACGCCAGTGTAACGGTGGTCCGGATGATAATCGTTCGGACGATGACCCATGACAATATCGGCCTTCCACTCGCGGATCAGTTTCACGAGCAGTTTCCGATTCTCGACGGTGGGAAGGAGTTCGCCGTCGTGAATATCAAGGATCACACCTTGGATCCCCAGCAAGCGATGCGCCTCCGTCACTTCCTTGCGCCGGCGTTGAGCGAGCGGACCTCCGGCTTCCCGCCAGTGTCCGATGTCTCCGTTGGTTACCGAAACGAAGAGCACATGGTGGCCTCGGCGAGCCCACTTGGCGGCCGTGCCCCCCGCCTGAATTTCGCAATCATCCGGATGCGCGCCAAAGCAGATGATGCGAAGCTTGCCATCATCCCCCGGCATGCGAACACCCTCGATGGCAGCCCGGGCCAACGCGGTCGAAGCCAGGAGCACCGTCAGTCCAATGAAGTAAGGGATGGGAAGAAGTCGTTTCATGAGATGAAACCTTTGGGAATCTGGAAGGAAGATCTAGAAGTTTCGGGCGCCCGGGTCAAAGCAATAGGGACGCTGAATCCAGCCGGTGCCTCCGGAGGTTGGCGGTGACCGGATTGTCGTGGTCACGCAGACAGCCCTGTCTGCTGTGGCGCAAGCTGCCCAGCCTGCGCCACACGACAGACCACTTCGCGATGCACGGGAATCCAGGAATCCAGGATGTTGGATTTATCGTTGCGCGCCGGGACACGTTGGACGATGGTTTGCCCGCCTGACGGACATCGGAGCGTAGCTCAGCCTGGTAGAGCACTTGGTTTGGGACCAAGACGTCGCAGGTTCAAATCCTGTCGCTCCGACCATCTTTGAAGGAAACTCGGGAGGAAGCTCACAAGGTCGGGACACCGCTCAAAACTTCCCATCTCCCAGTAAACCAACGCCTTCAACCTCTAACCCGCATATTTCATGCACGG
>VHDF01000159.1 GCA_016871495.1 Verrucomicrobiota bacterium
TTGAGAGTTAAGCAGCTCACTTGAACTGAAGGTCATCGACCGAAGTTCAAGCGTTGCGCCTGCGCTTTTGAGTGTTCGTTACTCAGATGCCCGTACACTTTGCCGATCAGAATCCCGCCGTCTTTGTGGCCGACCCAACGAGCGATGGTCATGAAGTCGATGCCGGACATTACAGCATAGGAGATGAAAAAGTGTCGGCAATCGTGGAAGGTGAAATTGGGCATGTTGGCGGCCGTCCGAGCAAGCTTTAGAGATTCCATGAATGTTTTCGCCGGAACGTCCCTTTCTCCACGTTGGGGAGACGGGAAAATCCATTGAGTGTCGGGGGCCTTCCGTGCAGACATTTCACGAAGGAGAGCTTCGAGCTTTGGATGGAAGTCCACCCTCCGGGACTCGTGGTTCTTGGTCGATCCGTCGGATCCAATCGTGAGCTGGCCAAGGTCGAAGTTCACATCCGTCCATCTCAGAGCCAACGCCTCATTTCTTCGCGCCCCGGTGTACGCCATGAGCCAGATGTAGTCAGCGAATTGTCTGCCATTTTTCAAGGGTTGCCCGTGTTCGGCCGTTGAAGAGATTGCGCCGGAATGAAAGGTTGCCGTCAGTGCTGCCTGCGTGATTCTGGACAAATCCTCAGTCGAAATGAGGGCTCGGTGTTTGGCCGGTTCTCGCAGCTTGCCAATATCCTGCATCGGAAGGCTGTCCACAAGGCCTGCGATTTTAGCGTGTTTCAAGAGTCCCCGCAGAGCGATGACTGCCAAGTTGGCAGTTCTTGAACTTGATCCTTGGTTGAGCATTCGGTCTCGAAATTTTAGAATGTGGTCGGGCCTGATCGCACTGATTCGCATCGGGCCGATGGCGGAAACCCATTTCGCCAGGAGATGCTGGTCCTTTTCGATTGTAGCCGGACGACGATCTCCTGTTCGCATGAGTGTCTTGCGGTGCTCGATATATTCCTCGACGTAATCCGCCAAAGTTGGAACGCGTTGTGTGGTTGGCAGCTTGTCCTTGGCTTTGTTTGACCTGAGCTCGTTCAACGCGGTTTTAGCTTCGGTGAGGGTTGTAATCCGGTTCTGATTGATGTCTAAAAGTGGAAACCAGCGTGTGGTCTCCTTGTTCGTTTCAGGGTGGGTGGTGGAGATTCGCGCCACAAAATGCCCGTTGCGAATGTAAAGTCCTCGGATGGGTTGCTTGCGCCCGTCCAAAGCCTTCTGGTAGGAGTGACGCCGATGCGATTTTGGCCGTTGGACCCTCTCGGAATGATTGCTTGTCATTTCTTCCGGTTTCATGCCGTGAAACTGTCACAAAAAGTGTCACAATGTCAATTCGCTTCGGAGATTGTTAATGTAAGTTGTTTATATTGAACGGTTGCCGGTGTGATGGAATGGCAGACATACGGGACTTAAAATCCCGGGAGGATCAAACCTCATGTGGGTTCGAGTCCCACCACCGGCACCACTGTTTCTTGGAAAATTCTGGGAGGATGATTCTCGTTCTGAAGGGAGTGTCCGGTCCGCCATTCGCCATACGATGAGGACATCCGCAAGACGGTGGATTCCAATCGGTGGCGGTGTAAGGCAGACCCGTGTTTCCCGAAGCCGTTCCTGGCTCTCCTCGCCCGCGGATGAATAGCTTTGGAAACCGTATCAGTTGTTTGTATTGTGGCGCAGGCTGCCCAGTCTGCCGTATCGCCGACGGCCCGTCGGCCCGGCGGGTGAAGAACGAGGCCCTTCCATGCTCTCCACGCGCCTGGGTTCCTTCGTCGACCCGCAGGCTGGGCAGCCTGCGCAACAGCAGACAGGGCTGTCTGCGTTACCAAGATAACCCGGTCACCGACAACTTCTGGATGCACCGAAGGCAGACGGCATGTCCCCCAAGGCGAGGGCGAATCTAGCCGATCAGTTGAACCTCCCGACTAACTTGACGCTCAAGTGACTCACCACTCCGCACCCCGACCCGGCGGAGTTTTTTTGCTTTAAACGACAATCGGTGCATCCCGATGTTGCCGGTGATGCAGGTAGGGCGCGTCCGTCCCGGCGTGTCGCCGGAGCATGATGTTTTGCATCCAGTGGGCGGCGGGCTGGGACAGGCCCGCCCTACCAACAACATTGGGATACACGAAGCGACAATCGCCCTTCATGAATCCACGCAAGATCCTGGCGATAAAGCCATTCCGAATCACTCACCAAATCCATCAAGGATAGGCCTCGGGCTTCGTCATGCCTTTCTAACCCAGGCCGTTGCAAATCTTCGCGACGTTCAACCGCCGCTGATCTGGGTCGGTGCGAAAACTGAACACTGGTTTTTTCACGCGACCAATTAGAAGGGGACGAATGACTAGACCGCGTGGCGCAATTTCAGCTTCTCGCCGCAGGCACGATGGCTCGATTCAGCAAGTCTCAGATTCCATCCGTCTCGCCAATCCGTTCGCCGTCCATCCGGTAAATCCCCACCAAGTAGCCGTTCTCCATGATCTCGCCCACGAAGAGCTTGCCGAAGAAGGTCACCGGCTGGTCCATCACCGCCTTCACCCCTTTGCCCACCATCTTCACGCTCACCCATTCGTTGATCTTGGGCACGGTGCCGAAGCAGCACATGGACTGATCTTTCATGATCAACAGCTCCGTCACCAATCCCCCCTCAACCTTCAATGGAAGCATGTAGCCCTTGAGAGAGATCGGCTTCTGATTCAGCGCGCGCACCGCCGCCGGGATTTGGTCCGGCTTCTCCTTCGGTTCCTCTTTTTTGTCCCCGGGCAGATCTTCCGGGACGATGTAAGTGAAGGTGGACAGCCTGTCGAAGCCCACCGAGAGGAATCCGTCGTGCGCAATCACGGTCGATCCAGGCGGAGGTTCCTCCGCTTTGAACGCGGGCGCTGGCGCGGCGGGTGCAGGCTTGGCCGCCGGCGTCTCGTTCTTGGGCTCAGCCCGCCGGATAGGCTCGCCCCGGGTGGGGGCGCCCTTCCTGGGTTTGCCGTCCGCCTTGCCGTCCGCGGCGTTCACCCCGAGCAGACCCGCCGCGAGCAACGCCGCTATGGTCCAGCCGCCAAAGAAAACCGAATGCGCTTTCATGATGCTTTCACAAGTCGTCGAAACCATTTTACCTCAAGGATCGAACGGATCAATATCAGAACCATTATTCTGAGCGCATGACCTCCAACCCAACGGCATCCCACCTCAAGGACCTGGACTACTCGGTCGTGCAGCAGTGCATGCATTGTGGACTTTGCCTGCCCACCTGCCCGACCTACGACGCCACCAAGCTGGAGCGCAACAGCCCTCGCGGGCGCATCGCCCTCATGCGCGCCATTGCCGACGGCCGACTCGAACCCACCGCGACCTTCGCCGAGGAGATGTATTTCTGCCTGGGCTGCCTGGCCTGCATGACCGCCTGTCCCGCCGGCGTGAATTACGCGGAGCTCTTCGAACATGCCCGCGCCGAGGCGGAGAGCAGCGGCACGCTCGACCATCCCAAGCGCGGGTTGATTCGTTTCTTCACGTTGAACTGGCTGTTCACGGATCTGCGCCGGCTGGAGCTGGTGGGTTTGGCGCTGCGGCTTTACCAGGGACTCGGCCTGCAAACCCTGGTGCGGAAATCCGGCTTGCTCGGGCTGCTGCCCCGCCGGCTGCGGGAACTGGAAGCCATGACGCCGCAAGTGCAGCCCGCCTTTTCCGCGGATCTCATCCCGGAAACGTTGCATCCGTCCCGTCCGAAACGTTTTCGTGTGGCCCTGCTCACCGGCTGCGCACAGGACTTGATTTTCAGCGACGTGAACCGGGACACCGCCGAAGTGCTGGCGCGAAATGGCTGTGAAGTTCATACCCCGCCCTCGCAGCACTGCTGCGGCTCGTTGCACGCGCACAACGGTGACCTTGAGACATCCCGCCTGCTGGCCCGGCGCAATCTCGATCAATTCCCTCCCCGCCAATACGACGCCATCATCACCAACGCCGCCGGATGCGGCTCCCACTTGAAGCACTATGGCAACCTGCTGGCCGGCGACGCGGCTTACGTTGAACGGGCTCGAGAATGGGACAACAAGGTCAAAGACATTCATGAGTGGCTCATCCACATCGGCATGGAGCCGCCCGCCGCGGAACCTCAGGCGGATCGAAAAGTGACCTACCATGAAGCCTGCCACCTCTGCCACGGCCAGAAGATCACCTCCCAGCCCCGGACCTTGCTCAAGAGCATTCCCAAGCTGAATCTGGTGGAACTGCCGGAGAGCACGTGGTGTTGTGGCAGCGCCGGGATTTACAATTTGATCCAGCCGGAAATGGCTGGCCAGCTCCTGGAGCGGAAGGTGAAACACATCGAATCCACGGGAGCCCATGTCGTGGCAACCGGCAATCCGGGTTGCCTCCTGCAGGTCCGCAACGGATGCACCCGAGCTGGCCTCGACCTCCGCGTCGTCCACCCCGTCACCCTGCTGGCGGAAGCCTACCGCGCGGAAGAGCAGGGAACGCAGCCTCGAACGTGACGAGATCGGCCGTCCGAAACCATGACCCTCCATGCCATGGCACTGAAGGGTTCAACGTCCCGACTGACTTGATGCTGAAGTTGCTCACCGTTCCGCACCCCGACCCGGCGGAGCTCTTTCGCTTAAAACGGCCATTCAGCCGCGTCGAGATGGGCAAAAGAATAGGCTCGAGGCCATTCTCCTTCACCGACCCGATCCGCAGACGGCGCGAGCGAGACTTCTCACATGCCCCAAGGACGTCAACGATGTGTTTTATCCACAGTGTCATCAACCGGCGCCGCGTGAGGGCACGAGGCCTCCATGAGAATTCCCAACGCGTGGAGGCCGGGTCCCCAGACCCGGCGCGATGATCTTGGAAACGGCAATGGATCAACATTGATCGGTCCCTCGCTGTTTTCGGTGGAATGGGAGGACAGCCCAGCCCGGAGGGCGAAAGACAGAGGCCCAGCAATTCATCGCTGGATTGGGGCAAGCCAGAGGGACGAGGGATAATCTGTTGAAATGAGGTGACAGTCAGGAAGCACTCTTTCTTACGCAGCCGTTCTCATTTTCCCCCGGAGCGCGGCTGGGTTGTCCTTCAACCGTAAGCGTCAAGCAGGGTGGAGGTTGTGCTGAACAGGGGTGGGGCGGCCGAGTTTGGGAATAGTTTTCATCTTCGCGCGCTTGACTGCGGGATGAAGCTGGCTTTGGATTCCGTTCAAGGTTGATTT
>VHDF01000160.1 GCA_016871495.1 Verrucomicrobiota bacterium
GATAAGCCTCCAAACGGCGGTTTTCGAGCGCTTGGAAGTCGCGTTTTACTCCACGTGGATTACCCATGCACGGAGTTTACAAGGTAAATCCAGAAAAGCTAGAAAAATGTCTCTATATTATGCGGATCTCAGTAGGGACGGACATGTGGAATAACGGTGGCCAGGCAACAGTCGAAATTGTGGATGGAATGGTTACCCAAGCTTCTGTTCTTTCTCCAAACGCCCGGTGCACCATTGATTTCCGATGCTTTGGCCTCGATTGAACCCAGTCCACCTCCAGGCAACATTCCACATCCAAATCCCTTCGTTCCAAAAGATCCCGATCCAGCTCTTTAACGGTGCGACCACGCTGGGGTCTTGATCTTTGCCTGGGCTGTGGCCGGGATTTCACAGACCTCCGCCGTTCGACAACAGATCCTGTCTCAATAGCTGAGCGCTTTGTTCTTGGCGCGCAGAACATCGAGCAAACCAAGTATCTCAATTGGAATGACTTGGAACTGATCCTCAACCCGATCGTGCATTCTCCCAGTCCCAACGCGATCCACTTAAAACTCCGGCCGCCGATCCCGGCGTGCTCGATCAACTCTAGGACTTCAATCGGGAGATCTAATATTTTTCAATTGGTCTGTCCCTAGGTTATCCGCCTGTGTCCCTAGGTTATCCAGCCTGAATCTCCGCCGCGCAGGGCGTCCGTCCGCGGATCCAGCCGCAGCCTGCCTTTGGGTTCCCTTGCCCCTTGGCAGGAGTGGCAGTTTGCCGCAGAGATCCCCTTGATTCGCATCGCTCACAGCCACGTTTCGGAAAGAACACCGCGCAGATCCATCTCAAATTCGATCTCAAGCACCGGTGGGCGCGTCACATGCCAGCACAGCCCGCAGCGTGCCGCAGGCCCGAGTCGGCGCAGCACGAGGTCCCGCAGCGGTGCGTCCATGGGGTGGATCGTGTAAACGTTGACGCACGTGACCTGGCTCCAGTGGACGCCCAGACCCGTCAACCGTTCTTCCATCACGTCGAGCACATACGCAGCCTTCTCCAGCATGGCCGCAGCCGAAGTTTCTCCGCGCCGGATGATTCGATTGGACTCCAGGGTGCCCTCACGAAGTTCACCCGCACCCGCGACCACGAAGGTGGGTCGTCTTATTTTCGGGTTCGGGCGAACGTGGGAAAAGGCGTGAAGGCAGACTGACGCCGGAGCCTGAGTCATCGGCGCGACGTTCGTCCGCGCGACCGGATTCACACCTTGGACGAGTACCCCCCACTGTTCCAACACCGCCCGGTAACTGCGGTTGAATTCGATGAAACCCGCCATTGAAAAAGGTTCGGGCGAACGCAATTCCATCGCACACAGAGCCAGCCGGCCTTGCCCCGCGCCGCGAAGGAATTCGTCCACGAAATCAAAGCCCTGTTGCCAGGGAACCAGCGACGGCATTGTGACGTGCGCGATTTCCCATCCTGGCTTGGCCACGACTCCGCAAGAGTAGGGGTCGATGCCTTTCAAGAAGTCATAATGGCCGGCAGCGTGATGGATGAGCATGTTTCCCCGCAGCATGCCTCGTGGAGCGGCATCGGAAAAGTGCTTTTCCTTTGGAGTCAAGCCGGATCCGCCGTGGGAGGGAATCGCGACCGGAAACGTGACGACGCCCCCGATGGGGATCGGTTTCTCATGGATTATCGGGGGCGCTCCTCCAGTTCGCGGGGCGATGCCTCGGAGGAAGCGCGAGAAATGACCTGCGGGGCGGACAGCCGCGCTCGGCTCCTTGAGCTTTCGAGCACGCCCGATCCACCGCCTTTCCGCGCGTCGCGACGGCCAAGGCTCCGCCCACGGTGAGTACCGTTCCGATCACCAGCACCAATAACACCGGACGGAAACTGGCACGCGGCAGCTCGGTCGCGAACATTTCCACCCGTCGGAGCAACCAATTCGCTCCGGTGCTGAGCCCCAGCACCAGCAGGCAAACCGTCAGCGCCCGCGCACCCTTGTGACCGATGGCCGCCGCCGATTCCGCGCGCCGCACCTCCCGCCACCAGCCACCGCGTCCATGGGAGGCTAGCGCCCTCATTTCCTCCGGGGTGACCACTCGGTCCCACAACACGATGTCGTCGTGTTCCACATGCACGGGCTGGTTGATCAAACGCGGTTCATCTTGGACGTCAAAACTGCCGGAAAGTGAGAACGCCGCCAGAAGAGGTGAACTGTGATTCTTCGCCCGTTCCTCCGCCGCGATCTGCCCGTTCACAAACAGCCGGGCTAGTGTCCCGTCCGAGGTGAACGCCAGGTGCATCCATTGGCCTGGAGGCGCCACTTGACGTCCAACCAGATTGCGAGTCGTCGTCATCAGGTGGTCGCCGCCGGACACTCCCGCAATAAGAAATGCGAAAGGTCGCCCCTGACGGAACCCAAGCCTCCATGTGAAGGTTTGTTGGTTGCTTGCGGATGCGATGACGAGGTCGTTGGTGAAGGCGCGTCCGTTCACCATCGGACTCCATGTTCCTCCCGAAGTCTCGACCCGCACCCAAGCCGCCCAGGACCACGGAATTTCCTGATCACGCCAGTATCCCAGAAGGCTGCCACTTGGCTCACCGCCGTGCCGGAAAGCTTTGTCTCCGTCCACGTTTACGATCTCGTTGCCGGGGTTATGCACAACGCTCCAGTGCCAGAGGGCCGCGCGCCGATCCGGTCGCCCGTCCACCAACCCACCCACCCTTTGGTCCAGGAGGCGAGCGGTCGCGCGTACCAAGCCCACACCAACAGCCAGAGAAGGCAGAGTGCGGAAACCGCCAACCACGATCGAACCAACCAGCGCCCCAGGCTGCGGCCCCCTCCTTTCCGGTGCCGAGCAGCAAGGGGATTCGCGCGCCGAGAATCGGAACGCGCGGACGCGGGCGCTGTCGGCGACGGGCGTTCACCGGCATTCGGCGCTGGAACTTGGGGATTCAACTCGGGTCGATCCCACCCCTTCCCGCGCGCCCGCCGCTAGTGATGAATGTCACGGTTGACAGCCTGTGGTCGGGCGGCGGTATTCCGCTGCGGCTAGGCGAAGGTGGGCAAAAGCATTCGGGAAGGATTGGTTCAAAAACACTATGGAGTTCGCTGCGCTTGAGGACACGCCCAAGTTCGCGTGACGGTCGGAGGCGGCGCACAAAGAGGATCCTGCCGAATCTCGCTCTCGAAGGCTTTACCGAATCCCAATTCGTTAAGCTCGGTTTAGCTGAACTATTTGCCGCTAACTTCCGCCCGCTGCTCCTTCAACAATGTAGAAGGCGATCTTGATGGATGACACCCGTCATAAATATCGCGCGCGGACCCATGACATTTGAGTGGAGGAACGGCACTACCGCGAAGCGCGGAAATGGATGAGCATCGTCCCATCGAACCGTCCTGTGTGAATGCACCGAGCAATAAGTCCAGGAAGGGCGGCCATGATGAAACCAAGTAAACTTTTTGCGAACATGAAAACCAACATTGCTCAATTTTTCTTATCCGCCATCGGCTCGATCATGCTGACTCTTGCAGCGGAGGCAGCTAGTTTCTCTGTGCAGATTTCTACTGCCGCTGGCGGCGTTGACTTTTCCTCAGAACGGAAAAACGAAGCTGGTGAAGTCAGCGGTTCGAGTCACTATTCTATCGCTCGAGCCAGCTCATCCGCGTACGCTTATGCCAGTGCGGAGACCGGGGTCTTTAAGCTTCAAGCCAAAGCCTCCGCCGAGTCACTCCCAAAAGTAGGGTTGTTCGGTCACGAGCCCTATGCAAATTCCCAAGCCAGTGCACAAGCGCGCTTTCGGGATTCCATGACCATCAACGCTCCTGGGCTTGCAGGGAAAGCGGGGCGGGCGACTGTTTCCCTGTTTATACCAGGGAGCATCGAAGGAAGCTCAAGCTTCGATTCGCGCGGTTGGGGAGGGCAGCTCATTTTCGGTATTGGTTTTCCAGGTGGTGGAGCTCAGTTCGTAGGTAACCCCTTTGACTTAATGTCAGGTAGTGGCCTTCTTCGAGGTGCTGTTGGCAATGCCCTCCATCCGTCAGAATCCTACTCTCTGCCCTTGGTCGATGGTCGCTTCGATTTCGACATCACCTTCCAATACGGGCACCGCATTGATTTCGACATGAACTCCTCGGCATTTGCCGAAATGCACGCGAGAAATGGCACCTCTGGATTCGTCGATATTGACTATGCGAACAGCCTCTACTGGGCTGGACTGTCTGCTGTCTCGTTTGATGGAAATCTCCTGCCTGCGGGGACCTTTACGGCTTTGAGTCCTGAGGGTGTTGACTATGCGAAATCCTTCGTGCCGGTGACTACAGGGGTGCCGGAAACTGGAGCGTCTCTCGGGCTGCTGATTCTGTCATTGTCTGCATTGGTTTGCGCACGACGTCGGGATAAGGGAGTGGTGTATTCGTAGAACCCGCTGCCAACTCATCTTCGTTCGCAATGTCTGCCCCTAAGCTATAGGACGAATTCAGACTCCTTCCGCCGAAGGAAGAATCCGGCTCCAGGGCTCAGGGGAATGCTCGCCGAGGTCACTCCGGGGCTGGTGATGACGGTCCGGTTTGGGGTGGTCAGGTCCAGACACTGCTTGAGCACGAAGGCGTTCGCCGTCGAAGGCCAGGAAATGTCGAGCGTGCCGCCGTTTCGGAAGCAGTCTAGCGCGGGCTCAGTCGTCGGGTCGCCAAGGTCGGGTGGTGCGTAGGCGCTGATGCCGCCAGACACTCAGGAATAGACATGTAGAAAGGCGTGTCCATGCCGCGTAACTTCTTGGACAATTTCTCAGCGATATCGCCGAAGAGCACCACGGCCAAGCTTAGCAGTGGCCGATGATCCTGGTTGGCAACCAGAGTGGGCGATTGAAGTCGGCGGGCCGGTTGCTGCAATTTCCCGGCGACAACAAGGTGGGCGAGTGGACGGTGCCTCCAGAGGTTGTTGGTGACCGGGTTGTCGTGGTAACGCAGACAGCCCTGTCTGCTGATCGGGTCGGGTGCCGGGGATTGCGCCCCGGCACCCTCCCACACCACCGGACGTGCGGTTTTCCGCATCCGGCGGTTGAACGCAGCGGCCCTTCACACGGTGGCCGCAAGGTCGGATGGCATCCAAAACCCGTGACGTCGCAACGCCGCGTTGCTTAACGCCGTCTGCA
>VHDF01000161.1 GCA_016871495.1 Verrucomicrobiota bacterium
GGTTGAAATCAGGAGACATCGTTACCACGGGGACTTCCGTCGTCCCGATCGCGATCGAACCGGGCAGCCGAGTTTTCGCCGACTTCGGTTGCCTCGGCGCGGTGACGACCGTTCTGGTGTGAATGCTCGATATGGCCTGGGGTGGGTGAAGCCCGCGCCTGTTGCCCGGAGCGCATCCGGGTGCTTGGCTCCTGCGTGGTGCAGTGTTCCGGTGGGACGGTGATGCGGACGATGGAGGTTTGATCCGAGCACGATTGACACCCGAGACGCCGAGAGGAATCTCCGCTCTGAAAAAGCCCGTTGTCCGCCGAGCTCACATCCGTTAGTCTGTGTGGCATGCGAATCCCCTGTCCTTTCCATTTGGCGAGGCGCCAGAGTGTTGTGGAAGAGCTGCCCTCGGGCTTCAAGCGTTCCTACCCTCGCTCGTCCTGGGTGGTGGGTTTCCTTGTGCTCCGCTGCCTGGCCGGCGCCGGATTGGGCGGGACGGCCCGAGCCGAAATCGAGCCGGACGCGGTGCGCTTCGAGGAGCATATCCGCCCCCTCTTCAAAGCGATGTGCTTTCATTGCCATGGGGAGGAAACAGAGAAAAAAGGAGACCTGGACCTACGGCTGGTCCGCTTGATGAAGGCTGGGGGCAAGTCAGGTTCCGTGCTGACCCCGGGAGATGCGAAAAGCAGTTTGCTGTGGCGCAAAATCAATTCCGACAAAATGCCCGAGGGCCCCAAGAAGCTCACTCCATCCCAAAAGGCGCTGGTTTCCCGCTGGATCGAGCAAGGCGCCCTCACCACCGAACCCGAGCCTGCGAACGTGGCCGATGCCCGGTTCTCCGCCCTTGAACTCAAGCACTGGGCTTTTCAGCCGGTGACCCGCCCGGAAGTTCCGAAGGTCGAGGGATACGCGCTTTCCACGCCTGTGGACGCATTCATCGCGCGCCGCCTCGCCGATCGAGCCCTGCCTTTCTCCCCACCCGCTGACCGGCCAACTTTGATTCGTCGGGTCACCTTCGACTTGACGGGCCTTCCGCCCACCCCGGAGGCAGTCCGAGCCTTCAACGAGGACCCTGCGCCGAACGCTTACGAGCGCCTCGTGGATCGCCTCCTCGCTTCTCCTCAATTCGGAGTGCGTTGGGGGCGTCATTGGCTCGACATTGCGGGATTTGCGGAAAGCGAGGGAGGGGGCGAAGCTGATCCGAAGCGGCCGCACGCCTGGCGCTACCGGGATTACGTCATCAACTCCTTCAACGCCAATAAACCCGTCGATGCCTTTATACGCGAGCAACTCGCGGGTGATGAGTTCGCTCCCCCAACTCCCCCGGATCCTGGCAACGCGCGGCAAATCGAGCTCTTGACCGCTTCCGGGTTCTTGCGCATGGCGCCCGATCCGACACAAGCGAACGACACCTTGGATAACCGTAACGCCGCGGCCGCGGATTCCATTAACGTGCTGAGCACCGCGCTGCTTGGGCTCACGGTCGGTTGCGCGCAATGCCACAACCACAAGTACGACCCGATCACGATCGATGACTATTACGCCTTTCGAGCCATTTTCGATCCCTTGTTTCCGCTCCGCGGCAATGATTGGCGCCGGCCCAGCGCACGCTTGATCGACTTCACCCCGGCGGACGTGAGGGCCAAGGCCGAGCGTATTGAAGCCGAAGCGAAGGTCGTCGAGGACGAAATCAACGCCCGCAAGCTCGAACTCGGCAAGGAAATCCTCGCCAAAAAGTTGGCGGATGTGCCGGCAGAACAGCGGGACGAGGTGCGCCTCGCGAACGAAGCGGCCGAGAAGGATCGCAATGAAATGCAGCGCAAGTTACTCGAAGACTTCCCGATGGTGAAATCGCCCAAATTCATCGCCGGGTTCTTGGTCGAGTACGATAACGCCGCTCACCGCAAATTCGAAAAGGAGTCGGAGAAAGTCGCCGCCATCCGGGCCACAAAACCACCGAAACACCTGGTGATGGTCGCGGACGAAAAACCCGGCATCGCCCCCGTCAGCGCCGTTTTGTTCCGCGGGGATCCCGCAAGCCCCGGCGAGCCTGTCTCCCCCTCAGAATTGGCTGTGCTCAGGCGCCACTCTCCGCTGCCGTCCCTGCCGAGCAAAGATCCGAATCGTCCCACGACCGGAAGGCGCCTCGCCTACGCCCAGCATCTAACCAGCGGCGCCCATCCGCTGACCGCCCGCGCCTTTGTGAATCGCCTGTGGCTGCATCACTTCGGACGAGGCTTGGTGGCCACTCCAAATGATTTCGGGCTGAATGGGGATCGCCCCTCGCACCCCGAGCTCCTGGATTGGCTGGCCGACGAATTCGTTCGTCAGGGCTGGGACCAAAAACGCCTCCATCGTTTAATCCTGTTATCAACCGCCTATCAACAAAAGTCCCGCCGAACTCCACGGCTGGATGCGCTCGACCCGCAAAACGAACTGGTCGGAAGAATGAACTTGCGCCGCATGGAAGCGGAAGCGATTCGCGACTCGGTCCTGGCGGTAAGCGGAAAATTGAATCCTGCCCTGGGAGGACCCAGCATCCCGGTGACGGTGAACGGAGAGGGAAAAGCGGTCCTCGGCGAACAGAAGTTTCGGGACGGCCTGGTGTCTGGGGTCGAGGACGCTAGCCAAGCCAACGCCTTTCGCCGAAGCATCTATGTGGAAGTTCAACGCTCCCTCCCCCTGAACATGCTGGTCACCTTCGATCAGCCTGAAATGAACCCCAACTGCGATCTCCGGCGCCATTCGACCGTGACCACGCAGTCCCTCTGGTTTCTCAACGATGAGTTCCTGGTGCAAGCGGCGGACGACCTGGCGCGGTTCATCATGGACAGCTGCGCCGACGATCCGGAGTGCCAGCTCCGCAGTCTTTATCGACGCTTGTTCGCCTCCGATCCCTCCTCGGAGGAGGTCGCCTCCTTGGTCGGTTTCCTCTCCCAACAATTGGACTACTGCCGAATGAACCCCGATCCGGAGTTTGAGAAGCGAGTCGGACCCGCAGGCAAGGCCAAGGCCCCGGCAACTCGCGCTCTGAGCGCGCTGTGCCAGACCTTGCTCGCCTCAAACCGGTTCCTTTACATCGATTAGGAGACGTGATGCCAAATCAAATCAATTCCCACGGACTTTGTTCTCGCCGACACATGCTCCGCACCTCGGCCTTTGGGTTGAGTTCCGTCGCAGCCGCTTGGTTGCTGAAGCACGATGGCTTGCTCGGGGCGGAACCCGTCAAACCTCCACTTGAACCTCCATCCTACGATCTCCTCCCCAAAACACCCCCGCGACCCGGCAAAGCCCGGGCGATGATCTCCATGTTCATGCTGGGCGGTCCCAGTCAAGTGGACCTTTTTGACCCAAAACCCGAATTGATCAAACGCAACGGCCAGTCTTTCCCGGGAGATGTCAAGTGGGACAACCCTGCCCAAGCCAGCCGGGAAATCATGGCGCCGCTCTGGAAATATCACCGTCATGGACAATGCGGCATGGAGCTTTCGGAACTTTTGCCCCATCTGGGTGGCGTCGCCGACGCCATCACGCTGATCCGTTCCATGAGAACCGGGGTGAACAATCATGTTCCCTCGAATTTCGCCCTGACCACGGGTAAACCCGAACACGGACGAGCGGTGCTGGGAAGCTGGCTGGCCAGCGCTCTCGGCAGCGTGTCTCAGGATCTCCCCGCCTTCGTCGCCCTGACCGATCCGCGCGGGTTGCCCTTGCTCGGCGGGGAAAACTGGCATCACGGGCGCCTTCCGTCGATCTACCAAGGCACGATGGTGCGTCCGACCGAACCCCGCATTTTCAACCTCGCCCCGCCCAGCCGTCTCCGCGGCGCCCCTCAGTCGGCGCAACTCAACTTGCTGCATTCGCTCAACCGGCGGCACCTCGCGGACCACCCCGGCGAGAACGAACTCGAGGCGCGCATGGCGAGTTACCAACTGGCTGCCCGCATGCAGTTAGCTGCCACCGAAGCGTTCGATATCGCCAGCGAGTCCGAGGCGACACACCGCTTTTACGGGATCGACCAGGACGTGACGCGGGATTATGGCACGCGCTGCCTCATCGCCCGGCGCCTCGTGGAACGAGGCGTTCGCTTCGTCCAGATTTTCTGCAACGGGCAAACCTGGGACCACCACGGTTCCATCAACACCGCCCTCCCGGCTCGCTGTCGCGAGATCGATCAACCGGCCGCCGCTTTGGTCCGCGACCTTCAACAGCGCGGCCTCCTCGATTCGACCCTCGTTCATTGGGGCGGCGAGATGGGACGCCTTCCCGTCATTCAGTTCCGGGATGGGCTCACTCAACGCGACAAAGTCGGACGGGACCACAACACTTACGGCTTCAGCATGTGGGTCGCGGGTGGCGGTTTTCGAGGAGGCCACGTCCATGGCGCGACCGATCTGTTTTCGCATCACGCCGTCGAAGGGACGGTCCATCATTATGATTGGCTGGCCACCGTCCTCCACCTGTTTGGCTTGGACCACAACGAATTGAAGTTTCGCTTGGGGCCGAGAGATTTGAAACTGGTGGAACATGCCGAAGCCCGCGTGGTTCAGGAATTGCTCGCCTGAGCCGACTTCTCGGAAAAGGGTCATCCATTAAAGGTTCTTACGTCTCGTGCGGTGAGCCGTATTACGACGCGATGCCACGGCAAAGATTTTGAACTAGGCCACTCGTATCTGCTTGGCGGCATAATCAACGTCTGCGGAACTGAAAACTCTGAAGGCCGATCACGGATTTTTACGACATGATTGGTGATGGTATCTAGCGCGATGTAAGGAAATTTCAGCGAGTACCTGTGTTTAGAAATATATTCCGGGCTGACCAGATTCGCTATTCGCTGCCCGTGAGTAGAGTAGGCGAAGCGGGCGGGTTGAGAGGCCAGAGCCAATGACCGTCGCGCTTCGCCCCTCATCGAACCGGACAGGCGGTTTTCCCGCATCCGGCTCTCCGA
>VHDF01000162.1 GCA_016871495.1 Verrucomicrobiota bacterium
GCCGGACCGCGCCGTTCACGGCGCTTCAGCCCTCGCCAAGCCAGCCGTGGCGATCTTCTCCCGCTTTATGGCCCGTCCAGGGCGGATGCCTTCGCCCGGGCAAAACCCTTGCTCCAAGACCGCGTCTGAACGTGGAACGCGAAGTTGCAAGTGGACTATTGCTGAAGGGTCCTGGGCCTCGCGTTCCAATCAGGTTTTTCCCTTTTGCTTTCGGACCCCGGCCATTACCCTCGCGCGTCTTTTGCCAAAATGCCGCCGCGATTCTTCAATACTTTGTCCCGGTCGGTTCAACCCTTCTTCCCACGCGACCCGCAGGGGAAACGGGTGGGACTCTATTGTTGCGGACCGACGGTGCATGACTTTGCTCACATTGGGAATTTTCGGACCTTCGTATTCGCCGATTTGGTCCGGAGACACCTTGAGGCAAGCGGATTCGAAGTCCGGCACGTGATGAACATCACGGACGTGGAAGACAAGATCATTGCGAGGATCAGGCAGACCGGTACTAGTCTTCAGGAGTTCACCCGGCAGTTTGAAAGGGCGTTCCTCGAAGATCACGCGGCGTTGGGTTGCCTGAAGCCCCATGTGACGCCCCGGGCGACGGAGTATGTTCAGGAGATTTTGGAACTGATCCAGAAACTCCTCGATCAAGGCGTCGCTTACCAGGCACCCGACCGGTCGGTCTATTTCAGCATCGATCGATATCGGGGCTGCGGCTGCCGCTACGGCCAGTTGGTGCAACTCGATTTCGAGGAAATGCGCCCGGGAGAACGTGTGAGCCGCGACGAGTACGCCAAAGAATCGGTGGCGGATTTCGCGTTGTGGAAAGCGCGCGTGCCCGAGGACGGTCCGGTTTTTTGGCCCAGCCCCTGGGGGGAGGGCCGCCCAGGCTGGCACATCGAGTGCAGTGCCATGAGCATGAAGTGTCTGGGTCCGAGCTTCGACCTGCATCTGGGCGGCGAAGATCTGATGTTCCCGCACCACGAGGACGAGATTGCTCAGAGTGAAGGGGCCAGAATGCAAGCGCCCGGGGAGCCCTTCGTGAAGTATTGGATGCACGGCGCTCATCTGCTGGTGGAAGGAAAGAAGATGGCCAAATCCTTGGGCAATTTCTTCACCCTGCGCGATCTGCTGGCCAAAGGATTCTCCGGGCGTGAAATCCGCTTTCTGCTGCTTTCAGCCCACTACCGCGAATCCTTCAACTTCACCCTCGACGGCCTGAAAGGAGCCCAAGCGGCGCTGAGCCGGCTGGACGACTGTCTGCGCCGGGTCGCGGAACGGGCGGGGGGAGGGCAGCCGCCAGAGCGGCACGAAGCCTCCCCAATCCTGGTCAAGTTTCGTGCGGCGCTCGACGATGACCTCAATGTTTCGGCGGCCTGGGGGGTGGTTTTCGAGTGGGTGGCCGCGCTCAACCGCTCCCTTGCGGAAGGGACACTCGCGCCTGAATCGGCGCGGGAAGCACTCGCAAACTGGGGCTCCATGGACGCGGTGCTCGGGGTGGGGCGCGCGGTGGAAGCCGAAGCTCCTCCTGAGTTCCAAGCCCTGCTCGAGGAGCGACAATCGGCGAGAAAAGCCAGGGACTTCAAGCGGTCTGACGCGATCCGGGATGAATTGAAAACCCAGGGCTGGGCGATTGAAGATACCCCGCAGGGTCCGCGCCTCAAGAAACTCTAATATGAAAGCAAACGCGGTTCTCGATTACCTCAAGGCTTGCCGCAAGAAACACCTGGACACCTTGATCCGATATGCCTCCTTTCCCAGCATCTCCGCCCAGTCATCCCATGCGGGCGACATGCGAGCCTGCTCGGATTGGTTGCGGAATCATTGCGAGTCGATCGGATTGAGCGCGCGCTTGGTGGAGACTCCGGGCCATCCCGTGGTCATGGCGACCACTCGGCGCATTTCTCGCAGCGGATCCGCAAAAGACCGGCCTCACTTCGTCCTCTACGGCCACTACGATGTGCAGCCGCCCGAGCCCCTTGAACTCTGGAAGTCCGATCCCTTCAAGCCCACCGTCAGGCAGGGCGCATTGTTCGCCCGTGGCGCCAGCGACAACAAAGGCCAGCACCTGGCGCATCTCAACGCCATCGAGGCGTATTTGCGCACCGGCACGCCCTTGCCTTGCGATGTCACCTTCCTGATCGAGGGAGAGGAGGAGGTCGGCAGCGATCATCTGCCCAAGGTGGTCAGGAAACACCGGCGGGAACTGGCTTGCGATGCCATGGTGATTTCGGATACCGGCATGCCTTCGCGGGAGTGCCCGGCGCTGACCTACTCCTTGCGAGGACTCGCCGCTTTGGAGATTCATGTTCAAGGGCCTGACCGGGATCTCCATTCGGGACTTTATGGCGGCGCCGTCAATAATCCGGCCATGGCGCTGGCCCAAGTGCTGGCCCAGGTGCGCGACGCGCGCGGACGGATTGTGATCCCGGGCTTTTACGACGGGGTGCGCCCGCTGACCGCGGTCGAACGGGGGCATGCGCGGCGTTTGCCGCATTCGCCCGAGGCGATTCGAAAGATGCTGGGGGTGCCGGCGCTCTTTGGCGAGCAAGGCTACACCGAATACGAGCAACGCACGGCGCGGCCTACGTTCGAAATCAATGGATTGACCAGCGGTTATCAGGGCGAGGGAAGCAAGACCATCATCCCTTCATGGGCCAGCGCCAAGATCACCATGCGCTTGGTTCCGGGCCAGAACCCCGCGAAAATCAAGGAAGCGGCCTGCCGCTATTTGCAATCGATTTGTCCCCCTTCGGTGCGCCTGACGTTGAAGAAGGGGCACGATGGTGAACCGTATTGGGTGGATCCCACCGGACCCACGTCCGCGGCCTGTTTGCGGGCACTGGAAAAGGCGTTTGGCAAGCCTCCAGTCCTTCTCCGCGAAGGTGGCTCCATTCCCATCGTGAACACTTTCAGCCGCGAACTCGGCGTGGACGTGTTGTTGCTCGGACTCGCCTTGCCCGACGACAACCTGCATTCCCCGAACGAAAAGTTCGATTTGGAGAACTACTATCGCGGTTCGGTGCTGAGCGCCGAGTTATGGCCGGAATTGGCCATCAGCACAAAAGGATGAATGTATGCTGATCATTCAGGTCCAAGTGCGGGTGAAATCGGAACATGTGGATGCCTTTCGCGCCGCGACAGTCGCCAATGCCCGGGAAAGCGTGCGGGAAGCCGGCATTGCGCGCTTTGATGTGCTGCAAGACCTCACTGATCCCACTCGGTTCCTGCTGGTCGAGGTGTACCGGAATCCCGAGGCGCCCGGGCGGCACAAGGAAACGGCGCACTACGCCCTTTGGCGTGACACCGTGGCGCCGATGATGGCCGAGCCGCGTTCCAGCGTGAAGCTGACCAGCGTGTTTCCCGACGACGGCGGCTGGTGAACGTGGAAACGGCATGCCGCTGAGTTTCGAATTCGCCACCGCGCATCGAGTCCTCTTCGGCGCGGGCCGGCTCAAAGATGTCCCCGCCTTCGTCCGATCACTCGGATCATCCGTCCTGGTGATGACGGGCTCGAGTCCGCAGCGGGCCGCGGGACTTTTGCAAGGACTGCGCGAAACGGGACTCGAACTCCGCACTCAGCAAATTTGCGGGGAACCACGGGTGGAAGACGTGGAGGAAGGAGCGGCCACGCTCCGGCG
Organism: Verrucomicrobiota bacterium; assembly: GCA_016871495.1. Lineage (NCBI taxonomy): Bacteria > Pseudomonadati > Verrucomicrobiota > Verrucomicrobiota bacterium. Next base: position 3,642 of record VHDF01000162.1, read on the forward strand.
GTTGCAGTTCCCTGTCGTGGTGGGATTTGGCGGAGGCAGCGTGCTGGACGCGGCCAAGGCGGTCTCCATCATGGCGAAGCAAGAGGGAACGGTTCTCGATTTCCTGGAGGTGGTTGGGCGAGGGCGCGGTTTGCGGGACGAATCGCTGCCTTGCGTGGCCATCCCCACGACCGCGGGCACGGGAACCGAAGTCACTCGCAATGCGGTGATCACATCCGAGGAGCACCGGGTCAAAGCGAGTTTGCGCAGTCCGGCGATGCTGCCCCGGCTCGCCTTGGTGGATCCCACTCTGTGTTTCGGACTGCCTCGTCCGATCCTGGCTGCCACCGGCATGGATGCCCTGACGCAATTGATCGAACCTTTCGTGTCCTGCCGGGCGAACCCCACCGTGGATGCCTTGTGCCGGGAAGGCATGGCTCGATCGGCTCGGTCGCTGACCCAAGCGTGGGATCAGCCCGATGATTTGGAGGCGCGGGAGGACTTGTCGCTGGCGAGTTTGCACAGCGGTTGGGCGCTGGCGAACGCGGGATTGGGGGCGGTGCATGGAATTGCGGCCCCATTGGGCGGCATGTTCAAGGCGCCGCACGGAGCCGTCTGCGCCGCGCTCCTGGCTCCCGTGATGCGGATGAACTGGAACGCGCTGCGGACTCGCGCGCCCGGCCATCCCTCGATCGAGAAGTATCGTCAGGTGGCCGTGTTGCTGACTGGGAATGCGGTCGCCGGGGCGGAGGAGGGGATGGCTTGGGTGGAAGACTTGGCGCGCCGATTCGAGATACCCGGCTTGCGCCACTATGGCGTGCGTTCGGATGACTTTGAGGGAGTGGCGGAAGCCGCGCAGAAGGCGAGCAGCATGAAAGCCAATCCGATTGCGCTTGAAACCAGGGAACTGATGGAAGTGTTGGAGCGGGTTTGGTAGTGGGCTTTCGGTGGCGTCCATCATGCGGACTTCCGGAGGAGAGGACAGGCCGTTCGCAACGGGTGCCTTGCGGAGCGCGGCTGGGTTCTCCTTCGACCAGCCGCAGCACGTTGGAGAATCGCAAGGATGCTGACCTGTCCGCGCTGCGGCTGGTCTCCGCTATCGGCGCTGCCCCAAATGACAATGGCTGCAGTGCATCCCGATGTTGCCGGTGATGCAGGTAGGGCGCGTCCGTCCCGGCGCGCCGCCGGAGCATGATGTTTTGCATCCGGTGGGCGGCGGGCTGGGACAGGCCCGCCCTACCAACAACATCGGGATACACGG
>VHDF01000163.1 GCA_016871495.1 Verrucomicrobiota bacterium
AGGTTCGTATTGTCCTTGGCTGTGGTCCAGGTCAGGAACCCCGTGATCCAGCTTCCCTCAACACTGCCCGGGCCACCCAGATTCATGTTCTCGACCAATGAATCATTGTTATCGTTGGCGTACATGACCCAACCGAGCCCCAACTGTTTGGTGTTGCTCAGGCACGCGATGCCCTGCGCCTTGGTCTTGGCCTTGGAAAGCGCCGGCAGAAGCATGCCAGCCAAAATAGCGATGATCGCGATGACAACCAGAAGTTCGATTAGCGTGAAAGCGCCGTGCCGTGCGGAAGGCAGCGAAGGGTTCGGTCCTCGGAGTGGCTTCATACCCTACGTCTATGTCTGATCGGGAGTCTTGGCAAGTCTTCGTTTCGGCGCCATTCAACCGTAACCGGTCCGCGGGGCCATGGCCTCCATTCACGGCCGCTACCGGTGGGCCGGAAGGCCGGACACGGCGGGCTTTCTCGACGCATCGCGCGCCAGACGGAGCGGAGAGGACGCTATCGGACAGTGATGCGGAGCGACCCCGATCATCGGGACGGGAAGACCCGGCCTTGATCGACGAGGAATCGGATCAGATCGTGCAGTTCATCTGGAGTCAGGCCCGCGGTGAGATCAACCGGACTGTCCCACCCAGCGCGCCGATCGCGACGGAGGCCGATCCGATTCCGGAAGGATTGAATTGGGATTTCTGGTGCGGGCCGTCACCTCTGCTGCCGTTCAAGACGTATTATCTGGGCGGTTGCCTGCGCTGGGGCCGCTGGCTCGCGTTCGGCGATGGCCATCTCGCGGACATGGGGGCGCCCGCGATCAATTTGCCATGGCGCGCGCTGGAATTGGGCGCTCCGCAACGGGTCTCCGTCCAGACGGCCGAGCCGTTCATGGACAGCTATCCTTCTGCGACCGATTTTCGCTGGGAATTCCCCGCGCGCGGGCAGTTTGCGTCCGTCACGGTCTGGTGGCACGACGGTCCCAAAGCGGGACCTCCGGTCGAACTGGGCAATGAATTGCTTTCCACCTACGGGAAAGTGCCGACCAACGGGGTGTTGTTTGCCGGCGAAAAAGGCCTGCTCTGCTCGGATGCCTGGGGCGTGGTGAAGATGAAAGGCGAATCCGAAGGCTGCGGCGTGCTTAATCACGAGGCGGGCCAGGCGGTCGCGGCCACCGGGCCGCGCGCCCCGAGGGACCACATGCAGGAATGGCTCGACGCCTGCAAAGGCGGGGCCGAGACGTTCCAGGGATTCGTCTCCAGCGCGGACATTGCGGAGGTGGCCATGGTGGGCATGGTGGCTCTGCGCTATGGCAAACCGATTGAATGGGACAGCGAAAAGATGCAGGCCAAAGGCGAGCCGGGCGCTGACCCGCTGATCCACCTGGAAGTGCGCAAGAAGTGGCTGTAGAGGATGGGTGGAATACATGAACGGCTCCCGGCCAATGGCCGTCGGCAGCGCAGCGAAAAGTGAGGGAGTGGGTTTTCAGCTCCGCAACTCCGCCTCCGCCATCAGTTTTGCCTTCAGTTCGGGCGCATCACCGAGGATGCGGAAGAACAGAGGCCGATTGAGGGACAGAAAGAGAGACGGAGTCATCGTCTTGATTGTGGCGTTGCGCACCTCTTGTTTAAGAAGCGCCACTTCGCCGAAGAAATCGCCGTCGGACAGGACAGCCACGCGCAACGATTCCCCGGTCGGGAGCCGCTTGTGCACCGCGACTTTGCCGCGCACAATCAGAAAGAACTTGTCCCCCGCATCGCCTTGCTCGAAGACCACCCGGTCGGCGGCCAACTGCTCGGAGTTGAATGCCTTTGCCAGTTCCGCATGCAGCGTCGACGGCAGATCTGACAGGATCGGGATCTCGCGGAGTTTTTCGGGACGAAGGACGGCTGATTCTCCATCCGCGGAAACCGTGAAACCCATCTGCTTCTGCCAGAGCCTGGCATAGACGCCGGCGCGCTCCAAAAGTTCCCGATGTGTTCCTTGCTCGACGAGTCGGCCGTGGTCAAAAACGCAGATGCTATCGTAATCCACCACACTCTGGAGGCGGTGGGTGACCGCGACGACCGTTCGGCCGCGCGACAGTTGTGCGACGGTTTGGTTCAAATTGGCTTCGGTGGCCGGATCCAACGCCGACGTCGCTTCATCGAGAGCCAGGATCGCCGGGTCCCGAATGATTGCGCGCGCGACGGCGATGCGTTGGCGTTGGCCACCGGAAAGTCTGCCTCCGCGCTCACCAACGACGGTGTCGTAGCCGTCCGGCAGGCTGCGGATGACATCGTGAATTTCCGCGGCCCTGGCGGCCACCTCGATTTCCTGGTCCGCAGCATCCAATCGGCCCAGCCGGATGTTCTCGCGAATGGTGGTATTGAAGAGAAAGCTTTCTTGAAAAACGACGGCCATTTGCCGACGCAACGTTTTTTCGGGGATGAGATTGGTCGCAATCCCGTCGATCGTGATGGAACCCAGAACCGGTTTATAGGAGCCCATGAGCAAATTGAGCACCGTGCTTTTGCCCGAGCCGCTGGGTCCGACGAAGGCGACGGACGCCCCCCGAGGGATGGTCAGATTGACGCCGGAAAGATTCAGGCCCTTGCCGTCGTAGCTGAAGCTGACGTTGCGAAAGTCGATCGCCTCCTGGAAGCGTGTGAAGGAGGCGGTGTGGGCGCTCACTTCGGAAGGCGCGGTGGGCGACTCCAAAAGCCGGTTCAGGTGTTGGATGGCGCCGCTGGCTTGGATCAAGGTCGGCACATACTGCGTCACGTAAGAAAGCGAATAACTCAAGGTAAGGAACAAGGTCTGAAAGGCGGTGAGAGTGCCGATGGAGATTTGATTGTGGTAGGCCATCAAGGTCCCGATGCCCAGAATGATGATCTGCAGGAAGACGACCGCGACGTTCGCGGTCCGTTCGACCAGCGCGTTGAGGAATCCCAGCCGGATCGATTTCAAAAGCAGATTCTGGTTGTGCTTCTGAAACTGTTCCCGAACCACATCGGCCAATCCAAAGGCGATCACGACCGGCCTGGCCGCAAGGTTTTCCTGAACGGTGGAAACGACGCTCCCCTCATCCTCTCGCCGTTCGTAGCTGGTGCGGGTCGCGCGCGGGCTGATCGCCCGCGGTCCCATGAGCGCCATCGGGAAAACCAGCATCGCCGCTGATGCGAGCCTCCAATCGAGGCAAAACAGCAGGACCACGCTGGAGCAGATTTCCAGTGCAGGAAGAACCCCCCAGGGAACCGCGGCAGTGAGGGCATTCTCCACCGCGGCCAGGTGCCCGGAGAAACACACCAGGATCTCTCCCGATGACGTTTGCGAAAAAAAGCGCATGTCCTGGCTCTGGATGCGATCGAAGAGCAAGCTTCGCAAGTTCTCAAGCAGCTTTGCGACCACGCGTGCATACATGTAATCCCGTCTAAAACCCACCGCGGAAATCACAACTGCGGCAGCGGCCAGCCCAGCCAGAATCCCGTAAAGCCAGGCTTGCTCGCGCCCGATGAGCGCGCGATCAATCAGAAACTTAAAGCTGATTGGCACGGAGGCGCTGAACCCCATTTCCAGAAGGAGAATGGCCGAGATGAGGAGGATCTGGGCCGTGAAAGGACGCGACCATTTGCCTAATGTCCGGAACGTGTTGTACAACCCTTCGGTGTCCTCTGGAACCTCAGGTGGGCCCGATCCGTCGCGAGGGGAATCTTGCGTCTTCATGCGAGCAGTCTCATGGATCCAAAGTCACTTATCCGTCTCGAGTAAATGCCTGGTCGGGTTGTGCTGCCGCCCAGGCGCTTTTGTCTCCGCAATGTCTATTCAGTTTCGATGGAGAGCGCACACGCCCTCGCGCCTTCGCGACGACGCAACCGCGACAGCGGCGCAGGCGAGTATGATAGGAGGCATTCTCGCCGACCAGACTGGTGTTGTCAAACAAATCACTATCCAGTGACCGTTTGACGTTTGGCTTCCGACGGGCGAGGCGCCGGTCGGAACACGCGAGGGCGCGTGTGCTCCCCAGTTTCGACTGCATAGTCACGGACCAAGTCCCATGCCCGGTCTTCCAAAGATTTCGCGGATGCGGTCGTGCATGAAGGACGGAAATCCGTAGCCGTACTGGTGGACCAGTTGCTTCCAATCTGCCCCGGTCACTTTGCGCCGGCACTTCGGCGTGCCGCAGCCGCAAAGGAATTCCTGGTCGAAGCTGAAAGTGAATGTGCCGTAATCCATCGTCAGTTCTTCGCCGAAATCGACGTCCCTCAAAGTCACCACGTGGTCGTGGAGGTCGTAACCTGTGTTCGGTTCGCACGAGTGATTGAGAAAATTCGACGGATGCCTCGGGGCGTTGGGGTCCAGAGTGCCGAGGATCCGGGTCGGATGGTGATTGTAGGCGTATTTGAGGAAGATTCGGCGCCGGGAGGGGTCAAGCCTCTGGACCTCCGCCGGGGTCAATTCGATGAAGCTTTTTCTTTCCTCCTCATCCCACCAGTCGTTCCCGCCGAAAAGGATGGTCTTTTCAGGGATGGGGCGCATGGCGACGAGGGCTTTCCCGAATCTGCCTTCAACGATTTTGAAGGGCTCCATTTCGCGATCACCCGCGTGAAGCGAGGAATCTTACGGGTGGCGAAGACGCCGAATCCGCCCAGCGGACTTGAGGCCCTGGTCACTGAGGCGGGTCCGATGACCCCTGAAGAAACAGTGTGCATCTCTGAATTAGTTCGCCACGCTACACAATCGCCCGCCAAACACAATGAGGGTTTCCAAAACTGGAGCAGCCGCCGGGTCACTCCAGCAAAACCCGGTAGAACTTGATGGCGCTGCTCGAAACCTCCCGGTCCTCGATAATCACCGTCCCGCCGGGAAACGGGTCCGGCACGAAATCCGTCCAGAGGATCA
>VHDF01000164.1 GCA_016871495.1 Verrucomicrobiota bacterium
GACGAGGTGGCCACACCCACCCTCACGTTTGCCGCAAGTTGCAACCCACTTCTCTACGAAAAAGCCCGGCCCGTCTTCATCGACAGCGAGCGGGAAACCTGGAATCTCGATCCGAATCTCATCGAGGACTATCTCAAGGACCGAGCCCGCCTGAATCGCCTGCCCAAAGCCGTCACCGTGGTCCATCTCTTCGGCCAAAGCGCCCGCCTCCAGGAAGTCCTTGATGTGTGCCAGCGGTATGAGATCCCCGTCTTGGAGGATGCGGCTGAATCCCTCGGCGCCCGCTATCACGGAAAGCACCCGGGCACCTTGGGTGAGGTCGGCGCGTTCTCGTTCAACGGCAATAAGATTATCACGGGGACTTCCGGCGGGATGCTGGTTGCGGCCCATGAGGATTGGATCCAGAAAGTCCGGCACTGGAGCACCCAGGCCAGGGATCCTGACCCCCTGGGCGTTAACAATTATTGCCACAGCGAGTGTGGTTACAACTACCGCATGAGCAACGTCATCGCGGGCATCGTGCGGGGACAACTCCACGTGCTCGACGAACGGGTTCGGCAACGCCGGGCGGTGTTCGATCATTACCAGGGGGAACTCGAAAAGGTCCCCGGCATCACCCCCCAACCTGAATCTCAGGCCCGGCTCGATTCCCCATCCGCCGAAACCAGCCGCCACACTCGATGGCTCTCGTGCTTCCTCGTCGATGAAAAGGAATTTGGCATGACCGCATCCGATCTGATTCGTTTTCTCGATGCCGCCAATATCGAAGCCCGCCCGGTCTGGAAGCCCATGCACACCCAGACGCTCTATCAACGCCTTGGCAGCGAGGTTTGGGGCGGCGCCGTGGCCCAAGACCTTCATACCCGTGGCATCTGCCTTCCGAGTTCGAGTTCTCTCTCGAGAACGGATCAGGATCGCGTCATCGCCGCGATCCGTGAAGCGTCGAGCCTCCGATGAACGTTCACCGCGAGAGAACACCTTCGAGCTCGCGCAAGGATCGAATGTGCTCTGCAGCCTCCCCGCCCGGCGGAGCCTTCGCTCCCGCATGAACGCCGTCCGGACGATGCACTTGGACACTCAGCCAGCCCAATTGATTGGGTGCCACAAAATCCTTCGCAGGATTGTCCCCAACATAAACACACTCCGCCCCCCGGACCCCCAAGGCTTCCATGCATCTCAAGAATCCCGCAGGACTGGGCTTCCAACTTCCCTGGCCGAGCAGATCCGTCATCACGCAAAGGTCGGTCCTTCGTTCCAAATCCAAGGCGGCGATCTTGGACCGCTGCGCCTCGGCGAATCCATCGGTGACCAGACCAAGGCGGAAATCGGGGCGAAGGCGGGTCAGAATCCATTCCGCGTCGTCGAACAATCGAATGGCAGGGACGTGACCCCGATAGACGCGAACCATTTTCTGGATCATCGCCGGATCCAACTCCCAACCGAGCCGGTGCAGCGTGGCGTCGAAGATCGTGCCTCTCAATCCGGTCGCCATGAGCTCGGCCGCCACTTTTGCGAAGGGGCCAGAGCGGCCTTGCGCCTCCAGCCATCGTTCCACCGCCGCAAAGCCACTTAAGACGAAACTGTGCTCCGGGTACAACGTGTCGTCCAAATCGAAGATCACAGCCCGCACCATGGCTCAAAGGGGGGTCGATTTGAACAAGGCCGCATCGTAACGGAGCATGACGAGCCCTTCCTGCCACTCCTGATTGGCGGTACACTCCATTCCCTGGGCCTCCTCCAATAACCATTGCGTAAATCGGCCGCCCGCGGCATGCGCAAGGGGATAACCCCCTCCAAAACGGGCGTTGATTTCGAAAACGGCGGCCTCACCTGAAGGCCGCAGGATGGCTTGAAAACAGAGCGCTCCTCTCGCCCCGGTCAAGATCCTTCCAAACCGGTCCGCGATGTCCATGAGCGATCCCACACGCTCAGTCCGGCCCTTGCTCACTTCACCCGCCCGAACTTCCAGGCGCCGATGAGGCACGGCGGATCTCAGGCAGCCATCCCGATCAAAGAAGAGATTGACGGTATACTCAGCGCCTTCCCAAAACTCCTGAATCAGGTAGTTGATCCGATGGCGGTACTCCTCCCTCCAATCACTCTCCCGATCAACCTTGATCACACCCTTGGAACAACTCCCGTCCACGGGCTTTAAAATGGCCGGCCAGCGCCAACTTGGGTCGCTGGGCTCAAAATCCTTGATCGCCAGCGTTCGAGGCACAGGAATGCCCTGACTGTCCAGAAAGTTTGAGGTGGCTATCTTATTCCTCGCCAGACCAACGACCTCCGGAGTCGAAATCATGACTTGGGTGCCTGCAATCTGGAACTGCGCGCGAGAATCGGCGAGCACCTGCAACTCGGTGTCGATGGTGGGCACCAACACATCGACACCATGCTTGCCACAGATCTCGAGCAACCGGATGGGATAATCCGGTCGATGACACGCCGGAACTTCAAAGCTCTCGTCGGCCATCTGGCAAGCCGCACTCAACTGCGGGAGCATGTCTGCCGCCAGGACTCTAATTTGGATGCCCAAACGCCGGGCGCTTTCCCTGAAGCAGCCTAAGAGCTCCACCCTTCGCCCAGCGGACGTCAAGAGCAAGGTCAATGGCATGGTTCCTCGCGAGCCACTCGATCCGCCGTCATGGAAACCAGCAGGCGAACGAACCTCTCCGCGTGTTCCTTCCGGTTGAAGTGACGAACAACATAAGCCCTCGCCGACAACCCCATGGCGCGAACGCGGGCGGGATCATCGCGCATCCTCACCACCGCGTCCGCCATGGCTTCCGGATCACCCGGAGGCACAAACACCCCCCCTCCGCTCTGCTCCATCACGGAACGGATGACACCATCGATGCCTAGCAACGTCGCCCGGCCAGCCGCCATGTAATCAAACACCTTGTTCGGGTAAGTGGTTTTGAACATGGGGATCGCTTGCAGCGTGGCCAGACAAACGTCTGCCGCGGCCAGAAAATCACTCATGCGCGCCTTGGGTTGCGCGCCCGTAAAGAGGACATTGGTCAGTTTTTTCTCCCCAACCCATGATTCCAGCATGGGACGCTCCATGCCGTCGCCCACGATCAGAAACACGATGTTCGTGTCCCCCTTCAATCGCTCGGCGGCCCGCAGCAACGTTGGCAAATCGTTCGCTCGTCCGAGGGCTCCCGCGTAGACGGCCACAAAGCGATCGCCCAGGTCATATTCCATCCGAATGTTTTCTCCCTTGGCCTCCGGAACAAACATGTCCGGATCGACTCCATTCGGGATATGGTCGATCTTGGCGGGATTCACCGACATCGCAATCAGGTAATCTCGATACGCGGGTGAGTTGACGAGGATTCGGGTGGCCCTGGCATAAAGAAACCGCTCCAGCCATCTCGACATCACAATCAAGAACCGGTTCTTCAACACCCCCATGTCAATGGCAAACTCGGGCCAAAGATCCCGAATCTCCAATAAAAAAGGTTTGCGCCTGATCGCGGCCACAAACCATGCCGACGCCGCCTGGAAGATCGGCGGGGACGTCCCCATCACCACATCCACCGGGCCCGCCCTTAAAGCCGACCACACCGAACTCAGCATGAAGGAGAGAAACGAGATGACTCGCCAGAGGAAGGATCGATGCAGCGCGGGATACGTGTAAGCTCTCAACACTCGGATGCCGCCAAACTCCTCCGGACTCGAAGCGGCTGGTGCCTTGCTGCCGGTAAGATAGCTCAGACTGCTCGCCACAATCGTAAACTCATGACCCGATCTTACGACATGAGAGCCGAGCTCAAAGTGGCGGGTCCCCCCCGCTTCCCGTGGCGACACAAAGACCTGATGGATGAGCAGCGTCCTCATCGACTCCCGTTCCTCGAAGGTTCAGCAACCGCCACCTCGCGCTGCCACGCGTTTCCCCTTAACAGCAACGCACCCTTTTGATAGGAAATTTCCACCGTGCCGGGACCCAGAATCGTCCACAAGCACACACTCTGGCTGCGGCATTCGGCTTCAACCGAAAGAGCAGGATCCTTATGCGCATAGCGACGCGACACCCATCCCCGCGTCGAGGTCGGATCGGCCCGAACCACGTTACACCGTAGCGCCTCCGTGCCGCCCGTGCTCAAAGAGTATTCACCGGCGGGAGTCTGCAGCACCAGTTTGAATTGACATCCCGCTGCCACCCCTGGGTCCGGACTGAGCGCATAGGGCACGTCTAATAAAAGCCAGTGCAGCCGATACTGGTGAATTTCTCGCGAAGTCAGCCAGTCAAGCACAATCCAGTGATCTCCCGGCAATCGTTGAACACGCCTGCAGTGGCGGACCGGATCGTCGAGCCGTGCGTATCCATCATGAACAGCCTCCCACCCCTCGATCACACCGTCCGGCACACCGGACATCGGCCAAACCGAACCGCGGGCCCACCTCAGGAAGAGGAATTTTGAATGGTGACGCATCTGATCCTCGCCATCCACGCCAACGGTGCTATGCACCTGAGTATGCACCAATCCATTGTTCCAATGACCCTGCGAATTGTAGGAGTAGGTTCCCGGATCCTGGATCAGGTTCATTCCTTTCCACCAAACGTCCACATGGAGCAGATCAGCGTGAGCGGGACGATGCCGGAATCGGTTGGGACAGCGCAACATGAGCCAGTGGCGATCGGAGCCCAGGAAATAGTAGCCGCCTTCGGGAAACTGCGCCGCCTCGCTTGCCCTCGCGAAGGTCGGCCGGACACCGGCTGCATCGAATGCGCTCGGGCCATGAAGCCACAATGCTTCCTCCATCCAAGCGCTGTCCGGGCGCACCGCCT
>VHDF01000165.1 GCA_016871495.1 Verrucomicrobiota bacterium
GTCGATCTGGCGCGCCAACTGATCGAGCTGAACGGACTCGTCCCGGACGAGGATATTCTCATCGAATTCACCGGACTCCGGCCGGGCGAGAAACTCTTCGAGGAACTCAGTCACCAAGGCGAGAACATCACTTCCACCCACCATCCCAAAATCATGCGATTCATCGCCAAGCCGACCGACATGACAGAAGTTCGTCGATACTTCGCCACGCTTGAGGCAGCGATTCCCACGCAAGAGCCGAATCAGCTCAAGCTTCTCCTGAAACAAGGGGTGCCGGAATACAAGCCGTTCATCGCCTGATCGAGGTCTGCGCACGCTACCGCGAGTTGATTATGCCACGTTCACACCGCCTCCACACACTCGGAACCCCGCACCCTTGTCCACGCGCCCCCATTGGGCGGCAAGGGCTGGGCTTGCTGTTTCTGCTCACGTCGTTGGTGATCCAGAGCCACGCGGCCCCCGCATCCACTTCCCGACAAGCATGGCAGGAAAGTTTCGACAAAGTCTGGCGCACCGTCAGGGACAAGCATTTTGATACAAATTACGCTGGCGTGGATTGGAACCAAGCCCGTGTCACCTACACCAAGCGTCTCGAGGGCATCGAAAATGAAGCAGATTTGTATGCGCTCCTCGGCGCGATGTTGGGCGAACTCAAGCAAACTCACTTTGGTATCGTCCCTCCGGACGTGCTGCCTTCAAGCGGGGATCACTCCCAGTCCGAAGGGGATCCCGGCTTCCAAGTCACCCTCATCGCGGGTGAAGCCGTGGTCACCCGAGTCCTCAAAGGAACCTCCGCGTGGAAAGCGGGAGTGAAAACCGGCTGGGTCGTCGAATCGGTCGAAGGCCAGCCCATCGACCGATTGCTGGAACCTCTCAATCGAAGCCCCATGTCTCACGCCCTCAAACCCCTCTATCGCCACCGGCTGATCGAGTCGAAGCTCGAAGGAAAGCTAGAAAGCGCCGTCAAAGTGGTGTTCTCCAATGGCGCCGGGAAACGCCGCGAATGGGTCCTGGAGCGCTCCGCGAGAAATCAGGAGAGATCCCAAGCCATGGGACATTTCCCCCCGCAACCGACCGAATTCGAACACCGCAAACTGCGCGGCAACGTGGCTTATATTCGCTTCAACATCTTCGTCATTTCCCAAATGGAGAAGATCCGCAAAGCGATTCGTGCCTCGCTTGGAGATCGCGGCATGATCATCGACCTGCGCGGAAACCCTGGAGGAGTCGCCGGCATGGCCATGGGCATGGGTGGACTCCTCCTGCCGCAGGAGGCATCCCTCGGCACCATGAGAATGAGGTCCGGCCATATCCACTTCGCCGTTTTCCCCCAGGAGAAACGCTTCCTCGGACCGCTCGTCATCCTGGTGGATCAGCAGAGTGCCTCCACCAGCGAGATCTTCGCCGCGGGGTTGCAAGACTTGAAGCGGGCGCGCATCGTCGGCATGCCAACGGCCGGAGCAGCGCTCCCCTCCATGTTCGAGAAACTCCCGACCGGCGCTCTTTTCCAGTATGCCTTTGGAGACTTCCGCACCCCCAAGGGAACCTTGGTGGAAGGTCGGGGCGTGTTGCCCGACGTCAGGATTGAAGGACGCCGGGAGGATTGGCTCCGGGGTCGAGACACCCAGCTTGAAGCGGCCTTGGAAGAAATCGAAACCTGGATTCGAGAGGATCGAATCCGAGCCCCGAAAGACCGCTAATCATTCTCCGACGGGGCGGCACCTCTTCGCGGGGGGCGCGCATCACCCCCTTCAGACCGCCCGTTTCTGACGGCTTTTCCGAGCACGCCAACCGCGAAGGATGGCGCTCGTCCCCACTCATGGCACTCTCGACGGCAACCTTGCGGCGCGCCACAGACTACCTCTCCGAGGCTGTGCTCTATGCCATGATCATCTTCAGCCCCTGGGCGTTCGGTTCAACCCAGACCTGGTCCGTCCAGTGCATGAACACCGCCGGCTATGTGTCGGGCGTCCTTTGGCTGGCTCGGGTGCTCCTTCGCCGCCATTCAAACTCCGAAGCTCCAGCCACCGAGCGCCTCCGAGGAGCTTCCCATCGCGTTTTCACGCGACTCCTGGCCACGCTCACCGTCCTGATTCTGGCCTATACTTTCCTGAGTGCCTGGAACGCACGATTGAAATTCGAAGGCTCGGGCGGGATCCGGCTGGCAACTTATCTGGAATCGATCTCCTGGCTGCCCAGCAGCTATGATCAAGCCTATACTTGGGCCGCATTCCAAATCTACCTCGCGCTCGCCTGCGTGTTTTGGTCCACACGCGATTGGCTGCTCAACGGCGGCCCGCGATCCCATCCGGAAGCCCTCAGCGCCGATCGAAGCGAACGAGCCTTCGACCGCCTGGATCACCCACCCTCTGAGCTCCCGCCTCACTGGCGCCGATTGCTGTGGCTGTTGTGCCTCAATGGGGGAATCCTCGCGCTGGAGGGCATCCTCCAACGGATGTCCGGCACGAGCAAGTTGCTCTGGATGGTAACCCCACACATCAACAGCATGGCAGAGGCCCAGTTCGGTCCTTATGCCTACAGATCGAACGCGGCCACTTACTTCAACCTCCTCTGGCCACTCTGCATCGCTTTCTGGTGGATTCAAAGGGCACCACCAACCCGAGGCCGCTTCCGTGCCAGGCGCGTGGGAGGGAGTGCGCATACGATGCTGCTGCCGTTGGCAGTCCTCATGGCGGCGGCACCGGTCATCTCCATCTCCCGAGGCGGCACCCTCATCTGCGGAATCCTGATCCTGGGGATGCTGGCCATGATTTGGGTGGGGGAACGCTCGGGTTCATGGGCTCGAAAACTCGGCATGACCGCCATCGTGGGTGCCGCGGTAGGACTGTCCTTCACTCTGGCATGGCGGCCGCTGGCAGATCGCTTTCGCAGTGTGTTCGACGAGAGTATGAGCGGACGCGCCGAGATCTACGCCAACACTCGTCCCATCGCGGAGGATTTCAAGTGGTTTGGAACCGGGCCGGGATCGTTTGCCGGAGTGTATAACTATTATCGAACCGACAAGCGGATGGTGTGGCAGGCCTACGGCCATGACGACTGGCTCGAAACTCGCGTGACCTTTGGCCGGGTCGGCATGGCGCTGGTCTTGGGAGCATTGGCGCTGGTTCCGCTCATCGCCGCCAGTTCCTCCAGCGTGGCCGTTCCCCGTGGCTTGGCTGGGGCGCTCGGACTGTCCATGTTCGGATTTCTGCTGCACGCCAAATATGATTTTCCCCTGCAAGTGCATTCGTTGCTGTTCCTGTTCGTTGTCGAATGCGCCTTGTTCAGCTCCATGGGTCTCACCCGTCGCCGCCCTGCCCGCTAGGGCTACCCCCCTCCTCCATGGTGAAACGAGCGTGTGACTTGATCCTGACCATGATCTCGGCACCCTTCTGGCTTCCCCTGCTCGGCGCGCTCACAATCCTTGTCGCCATCCGCATGGGCAGGCCGATCCTGTTTCGCCAGCCACGGCCAGGTCTCCACGGCCACGTTTTCTTGATGCTCAAATTCAGAACCATGACCGACATCAAGAATGCCACCGGTGATTTCCCTCCCGATTCCGAACGACTCACCCAATTCGGACAGTGGCTTCGATCCACATCCCTCGATGAGCTGCCGGAATTGCTCAATGTGCTCCGGGGAGACATGAGTTTGGTCGGGCCGCGTCCGCTGCTGGTTCGATACTTGGAACGGTACACCCCGGAACAAGCCCGACGACACAACGTCAAACCCGGACTCACCGGATGGGCCCAGGTGAACGGTCGAAACGCTCTTAGCTGGGAGGAAAAATTTCGCCTCGATTGTTGGTACGTCGATCATCAGTCCCTGTGGCTCGATCTCAAGATCCTTGGCCTGACCCTCGGGCGGGTGTTCCGGCGCGAGGGCATCAGCGCGACAGGAGAAGCCACGATGCCTGAGTTTATGGGATCCACCAAGGAGTCTTCGGCGAAATAAACGCCCGTTGCGCTCATAAAAAACCGGCGGACCTCCTGGAGGTTCGCCGGTTTTTCTTTTTGCCCTTTGCTCCGCTTGAAAATTGGACTTTTCTAGCCCCGTGACGAAACTGATGCAGCCCTCATTCCGAGTCGAAAAACGAATTCTGCTCTCGGTGCCTCACATGGGAGGAGACGAAATGCATTTCGTGCGGGATGCTTTTGCCAGCAACTGGCTTTCGACCACCGGGCCCAGTCTGACCGCGCTCGAGGCCGAATTCTCCTCGCTCGTGGGACGTCCATGCGTGGCCCTCGGTACCGGCACGTCGGCCATTCATCTCGGGCTGAAGTTGCTTGGCATTGGACCCGGGGACGAGGTGGCCACACCCACCCTCACGTTTGCCGCAAGTTGCAACCCACTTCTCTACGAAAAAGCCCGGCCCGTCTTCATCGACAGCGAGCGGGAAACCTGGAATCTCGATCCGAATCTCCTCGAGGACTATCTCAAGGACCGAGCCCGCCTGAATCGCCTGCCCAAAGCCGTCACTGTTGTCCATCTCTTCGGCCAAAGCGCCCGCCTCCAGGAAGTCCTTGATGTGTGCCAGCGGTATGAGATCCCCGTCTTGGAGGATGCGGCTGAATCCCTCGGCGCCCGCTATCACGGAAAGCACCCGGGCACCTTGGGTGAGGTCGGCGCGTTCTCGTTCAACAGCAATAAGATTATCACGGGGACTTCCGGCGGGATGCTGGTTGCGGCCGATGAGGATTGGATCCAGAAAGTCCGGTAGTGGAGCACCCAGGCCAGG
>VHDF01000166.1 GCA_016871495.1 Verrucomicrobiota bacterium
AGGCCTCGTGGTTCCGGTGATCGGCGAGGCGTTCCTTCAGCGTCATCTTCGCGATCTCAGGATCGGCGAGATCAATCTCCGGCACGGCCGGCGGCGGCGGCGGCGGCGGGTCATCGAGCAAACTTTTGAGCAGCCAGATCCCCCGCTTGAGCGGATTCGAGTCTTTCCCGCTTGAATTCATCGCCAACAGGCCGGCTTGAGTGAGCAGCCCGCCTCGACGGTTGCTCAGATCCAAACCGATCCGGCGGAAGTAATTCCCATAGACATCCGCCAACCCGTAATGCCCCGCCAACCGCTCATCGGCCATGGTGTAATCGGCATGGATGAAGTTCAAAACACTCTCGTCGCGTCGCAACATTCCAGCAAAGAACAAGATGGGTTCTTGCTGCATCGCCTCCTTGAGCAGCGGATCCACCCCACCCTCAAGTTTCACAAAATCCAGCAACTGCAGGTCGAGCCACTGCCGGACGAAATGCTTTGCGAATCGCTCGGCGCGCGCATCCGCCAGCATCCGCCTGACCTCGTCCTCCAAAACCTTCGGACGTCGCAACTGGCCGTTGTCAGCCAATTCCAGCAGTCGGTCGTCCGGCACGCTGCACCAAAGAAACATGGAAAGGCGAGTCGCGAGTTCCTGCGCGGTCAGTCGCGGCGGACGAGGCGACCGCTCGGGCTCGCCCGGCGCATCCCCGCGAACGATGTAGAGGAACTCCGGTGATGACAAAACCGTGGCTAAGACCTCGACCAAAGCCTCTTCCAGCGTGTCGCAGGATTTTCGCATCGCCTGGAAAAGCCGGACTTTTTGGTCAATCTCCTCGTCCCCGACCTGCCTCCGCCAGGCGCGCGGCATGAACGCCGTCAAAACTTCTCTGGCGTAGACGGGCTCGTCCTCGCGGTTCGGGCTCTTGAAGAAAATTCGCTCGTGTGCCTTCGGGGGCCACTGATCGTAGACCGGTGCCGCCACCTCCACGTAGCTGATCTGGATCTCCCCGGGGGACGCCGAACTGTTGACCAGCCGGATGTGCTCGGACGGGCTAGGCGTGGATCCCATGGGCGACGCCTTTCGCACCGAGTTCCGGGGATAGATATCCCCGAGCGACACATCCCATTGGTAGATCTGCGGCTGGTCCGGACTGGCGGTGATGGGATGGTCTTCCTCGCTCACGCGCAGCAACGCTCGCCCCTCGTTGCTCGCCTGCCAACCGAACTCCAACTGCAGGCTCGGATCGCGATCGTTATTCGCAGGAGTTCTTGCCGCGTGAACTCGCACACGGAGCAGGCCCTCGTCGGGAACCTGATCCCCCAATTCCACGACAAGTTTCTGCTCGTGACCGTGGGGAAGGATCGCCACGTGGTCGAATGTCTGGGGAACCGGCGGAGGGGCATGGGTAGGGGCAATGGCGTGCTTGGCGCCCCCATAATCCCAGGACTGGGGGGCGGTTCGTCCCGTCGTTCGATCTTTGAAATAGGTTTTCCCATGCGGCTTGGTGGATCCGTCATGCAGCTTGTCCAGCTCGCGCTTTTGCTTTTCCGGATCGTCCTTGAACGCCACCTTGGCTTTCTCGAGTTCCGCGGCCTGCTTCTTCCATTCCATCTGCCCAGCCTGTTCCATGGAGACACCCCAATATAACACACGAGGCCGGGGACCCCGGACGGTTGCCCGCGACAACGCTTGCCGGGCGAGCAGGCGGTAGGTCTCCAGTTGTGCGACGGACATATGCAACGTCTCCGAGCTGTTCTGAAATCCGTCTTCGGAATGGGCTTCAGGCGGAAGATCCCGGGCGAATTCCCAAGGAAGCCCAAGAAGATCCTGCAACGCATAGTTGTACTCGTAGCGTGTCATCCGGCGAAACGAAGAATGCCCGGCTGTGGCGCGTCGCGCGATCGAGGCCTTGCGAATCTCCCCGGAAAGCCAATCCATGGCCCGGCTTCGGTCCTCGCCGGATAACTTGGACTCGTCCGGCGGCGGCATTTCGCCGTTGCCCAACACGGCGAGAATCTCCAGCCACCAATCCACATCCGGCCCTTCCAAGAGATTGGGATTCAGCGTGTCGATCCGAAGGTGCGCTTTCGTTTTCTTGGGACCGTGACAGGCGACGCAGTGCCTTTGTAACACCGGCTCGATCTCTCGGCGAAACCGGTCGAGCTCGGGCAGCGGCGCATTCGTTTCGAGGGAATGCGCGACAAGCTGCTTGAGCAGCGATTGCCGGGCGCCCAATGCTTTGAGTTCATCCAGCGTGGGAGGATTCGTCGCGGCCCCCGCCGAGAACACCCCGGTGAGCAAAACCAGCAGCACCAGCGCGCATTGGATCCATTTGCAGTGCATCATTGCCAATGCTGCATCCCTAGCACACCCCGGCAGCCATGTCACGACAAGTTGAGTTCTGAGGCACAGGTATTTGCTTACCAAGAGAAATTTGCTTTTCACGGCAGGAGGATCCGGGGCCGCGCGGCGCTCCCCTCCGGGGTCGGCGGTTGCGCCCGAGCTCGTTGTCCCCCGTGCAGCGCTTCCAACTCTTTTCCGTCACGAAACGACTGGCTTCATTAACAACACCCGGTTCAGAGGAACTTTCTCTTTGCCCCAATTTCTCCGGACCGGTAGGGTCATCTCCCTTTGAAATGCATTTTCCGATCAGCAGCCGAACAAGGAAGACTGCAGAGAGTGGGGCGGAGTCCGCAAACGAACAAAGAGGGGGACCCTTTCACTCAAAGCAAAAGCCCTGATTCACGACGCATGAAGACTCTCCTCCTCCTCGGCTGCCTCGCTCTCGTTCTTCCGACTCCAGTTCGTCGCGCCCACGCCGACGAACCGAAGAACCACGACTTCGACGTCATCCGCGACGAGGCTGGCGTGCCGTCGTATCAGTTGCCGCCCGTCCTCGTGTCCGCCGAAGGAAAACCCATTACCACGCCGGAAGAATGGTTCAACGTGCGGCGCCCGCAGATCATGTCGTTGTTCGGCAATCTGATCTACGGCGTGGTGCCGCAGGCGGAGTCGCCCATTCGCACGACGTTTGAGGTCGTGAAAAAGGACGGAGCATCCATGGGCGGCAAGGCGACGCGGAAGGATGTGCGGATCACGTTCGAGAACGCGAAGGGTGCGGCGGAGATGCAGATTCTCCTATTCACCCCGAATGGGCTTGGCCATCCCGCCCCGGCGTTCTTGTTGCACAGTTTCGCCGGCACGAAAGATGACGGACACGATGCGCATCCCGACAAGCCTGGTTTCACCCGCAATGGCCTGCCGCTCGGCGAGCTCTTCGCGCGGGGGTTCGGGCTCGTCGTCGTGCCGCAGGGCGACTTCGTCCGGCACAACGAGGTCGAGTTTCTCAAGGGCGTTCACCCGCTGTTCTACCGCGCCGGGCAGAGCTTCCCGAAAGCCAACGAGTGGGGCGTCATCTCCACCGTCTCGTGGTCTGCGTCGCGGGCCATGGATTATCTGGAGACCGATCGCGACATCGATGCCAAGCGCGTTGCGGCGATGGGTCATTCGAAGATGGGCAAGGCCACGCTCTGGACGGTTGCCCAAGATCGGCGCTTCGCCCTGGCGATCTCGGCGCAGTCCGGATGCGCGGGCGCGGCTCTGTGGAAGCGGAACTTCGGCGAGAACATGGAAAAGATGGTGACGCGCTTCCCCTACTGGCTGTGCCGGAACGCGGCGAAGTTTGCACGCAACGAAGACGACCTGCCGGTGGACCAACACATGTTGCTAGCCTGCATCGCCCCGCGCCCAGTCTATGTCGCCAGCGGTGAAGACGATCTCTGGGCCGATCCGCGCGGCGAGTATCTGTCCGCGTATCATGCGAGCCCCATCTATCGTTTGCTCGGAAGGAAGGGGCTCGACTCGGAGGCTTCGCCGCCGGTTGGTGAAGCCATCGTTCAATCCGACGTTGGCTATCACAACCGCGCCGGCGGTCACTCGGTGGAAATGTATGACTGGCAAAGATTCCTTGAGTTCGCGGAGTATCATCTGAAGCGTAACCGTCCGGCAAAGCCGTAGTGTGCCATGGCACCGGCGGCAGTTTTTCGGTGAATGGAATGAAGCAGACGGCTGTTTGTGTCGGCGGAGCTCAGCCGGTGGAAGGTGGCGCAGGCGCGGGCGTGGGGTCCCACATGTTGTGCAGCATCCGGCGTTTAACGCCGACGCCAAGTGTTTCGTGGTCCTTCTCCTCAACACCCGAAGGCGAATCAAAGGGCATGTGCCCCGCGGGGCGAGAGGGAAAGTGATGGGATGCCGGTGCTAGGCGAACGGCCTGAAAATAGATTGCGCTCTTCTTTGGCACACCGGGAGGAGGGATGGAGTCCCAAACCTCGACATTGGAGTCTTAGCCCATATTTCATACTGAGCTTGAATCTGGGACAGTACGCCGCGTGAGGGCACGCGGCCTACAATCGCGACTGCCTCCGTGTTTGCAGGCCCGGTGTCCTCACCGGGCGTCCCGTGCATGAAATATGCGGGTTAGAGGTTGAAGGCGTTGGTTTACTGGGAGATGGGAAGTTTTGAGCGGTGTCCCGACCTTGTGAGCTTCCTCCCGAGTTTCCTTCAAAGATGGTCGGAGCGACAGG
>VHDF01000167.1 GCA_016871495.1 Verrucomicrobiota bacterium
ATGGCGTGTTCGAGGGGGTTGGTTTGGTGCACGAGCGAACGATGGCACTGTTGGCCGGCATCGCCTCTGGAGAGACTCGGCGCGGGCAGGATTGGGCGACGCTGAAGCGCCGTGAACGGCGCGGTCCATGGCGGAGCCCCCATCCACCCGACACGATTCAGCGCCAGACGATTTCATGCCAGCGGTTGAGTTCGAGGGACTCAATCTTCGTGACACGACCGCCCGGCCAATGGACCTCTGCCGCCGAGATCGCGCCTTGACCGCCCAGGCCGAAATGAGCCTCGGCCGGATGCTGCGTCCGGTAAGAATCTCCGGTGACCAGCCAGCGCGATTGACGACCGGCTTCCGTAACCAGATCGATCCGCGCTCCACTCGATTGCATGGGAGCTCCTCGAAAGCGAAATCCGATCCATGCCGCGGTGGAAGGAAGGACATTGCGATAGATATCGAGGCGAGGCCGTCTCGCCGGCGAGGGTGAGAAGCTGAGAACGATCAAATCCATGCGTCCGTCCCGGTCCAGGTCCGCACTTGCCAGGCCTTGCGAATCCTCGGGCACCGCCACTCCCAGGGGAAACGCGGCCTCAAGGAACCGACCGCCGCCAAGATTCAGGAAGAACGCGTTGTCCTGCCAACCTCCGTACGATTGACGAGCCGCCATCCGCTTGCCGAAGGCTGATTTGAAATAGAGGTCCCGGACGGGGTCGTTGCTGGACCCGCCCACGTAAATGTCATGCAACCAGAATTGGCGTTCAAAATCGGTGACATCCGGAAACGTCTCGTGGCCGTTGGCGATTGCGACATCGAGGTCCCCGTCGTTGTCGAAATCCGGGAGCGTCACCCCCCAGGCCCATCCCGCGTGCCGTAACGCGGGAGCGAAGGACGCGGGTTCCAAACCTCGTTCGCTCGCTGAATAAATCCGGTTCCCGTGCGTCATGGCACCGCGCTTCCGATCCAATGCCTCGAAACCGGGGCGCTGTAACCCCAGGCTGTCGAGTCGGGCGGCGACGGGGGAATCCATCCCGATCGCAATCACGTCCATGCGTCCGTCGCGATTGAGGTCTCCCACGGCGTGGGCCATGCCGAACAGATGCCGTGCATCGCCCAACGATTCGCTTGCGAGCTTGAAGGACCCCTTGCCGTTGTTGAGGTAATAATCGATGCCCGCGAAATCGCTGACGGAGACCAGATCCAGATCCTGATCCTGGTCGAGGTCCACCCAGGAAGCACTGTAGTTCCTGCGAAAGCGCCATTGGTCCAATCCGGCGCTCGCGGTTGCGTCGAGGAAATTGCCGGAGGGTTGTTGAATCAGCAAATAGGAGGGGAAGCCGTCATTGGCGTCGAAATAGGGTGTGGGAAATTGACCTCCTTGATAAGGAATCTTGTATTGCCCCAGCCACAGATCGGCCCGGCCGTCGCCATCCACATCGCCCGCCGTGAGCACTTGTGGATGCTTTAGTTTGGCTTCGCTGGGCCAGACCAGCCGGGGTGCTGAAGTGAACCGGCCCTTGCCGTCATTGTCGAAAACATAGAGCCCTTCGCGCATGGCGAGAATCAGTTGGGGAAGTCCGCGCCCGAAGAGATCAAGGCAAAGTCCTGCCGAGACCATCCCGGGCGGAAGGTTTGCCAGCGGTTCGCCTTCCCAAGTTGTGCCTCGGCGGCGGAACACCCAATTCGCGCCGGGCAGGAGGATCTCCAGCCTGCCGTCGCCATCTAAATCCTGGACCAGCAAGGGATCCGCAAAATGGGAATTCTGATGAGGAGTCAGGGATGTGGACAATACGCGTTCGAACATCGGCGGGGTTTCAAGTCCGACCCATTCGATGGGGTCCGCTTGATATTGCGTGGGGGCTGGGGACGAAGGTTCCGCAGACCAATGGGCGTTGAGGATCCCGCGCATGATCCATCGGTTTGGCCGGAACGAGTTGGAGAATTGGATCGAAAACGCGACTTGGGAGACCGGGAGCTGTCCGGGATGGGATTCATGCCTCAATAATCGCCAATGGGTGCGTCCGATTTTCCACCCTTCATCACGCCGAGCTTCAATTCGTTGAAGCCAATCACTTTTTGACCAGTGGAAGAGGGGTCTGTTTTGAGAGGAGGACGAATGAGTTTTGGTAATGATCCCGTGGGGAAGAAGTGTCGGTTGGGAGAGGGATGGAAAGCGGATTGCTTGGAGATCTATTTCCGCCAAGACAGACCAGGGATCAGGCGCGGCATTGAGTTTGTTCCACAGCGAAAGGAAGAAATCCTCTTTGGATTGGGCGGTGATCTCGGGAGCCCAGAGCGTTCCCCGAAGGTTCTCTTCGACCTTTTCCAGGTCGAGAAATCGCCGAACCCAATCCTCCCGCAATGGGTTTTCGCGGTCATTCGGACCGTTTGAGGCTGGTTTATGATCTGTCTTGAACCAGGCGAGGATGACTCCGGCGGTAACAATGCCAACGAGGAGCAGCAAGCTCCGAGCAGTCGAGTCGCCGTTCAAACGCTTCATGTTCTATGGAAGATATTTACAAAAGATTTCGTGGAATGGAAATCGAATTCGAAATGGCATCCGAGTGAGTTACTAGGAGGTGGGTGTCGCTCCGATTTATAATATTCACAAGACATTTATTTCGAACAACTTGAGAGCATAAATCCGAGGGTGATCTTGACTCGATCCGCCTCCTTGTCGGAATTCTTTACACATTCCATTGAGCGCATGATTTCTTCTCAAAATGTTGTTTTACAAGGTCTTAAATCGAAGGGACCTGCCGAAGCAGAGGATGAAGCGCGATGTAGTGTCGGTTTTCCTTACAATTCGCTCAAGCGGTTTTCTGCGTCCAATGAATCAACATGTTTATAATGAACGATTTATGTTGATTGGTTTTAGGTGGCACGTCTTCTGCTCATCGGGAGCAGTAATTGTTGAGTTTTAACACAAAGACCCATGAGACAACTTAAAAACAATACGGATGGTCTTTCCTGGCAGCTTTTGTCGCGACAACGGCAATGGTTTCTGCCCGGGACATCACCGTTTATGACGGACAACATGGGACGGGGGCGTTCAATTCCGGTGCAACGGATCTTGAACTGCGTCTGTCTCCTCCAACGCCTGGTACGCTTGCGGAAGTGCGCGAAGACCAGGAAACCGAGCCCGGCACAGCTCCTGGCTAAGAATGGGACCTTGAAGCCTTGGTCCTGAACGGTAACAACCTTACCGTTGTGGGTGGCTATCGCTTTGATGGTGGAACCGGCGTGGGTGGAGCATTCGTATCGAATCCGCTCTCGGCGACTGATCCGAATAGCAACGCGCTCTTCTTCCCCGGCGACATCTTTATCGATCTCGACGGAACGGCGAGCCTGCCTGCTGGTGGCGGTTCGAGTTACAGCTCTTTCTTGAACCCCGGTTATGAATTTGTCATTGCCTTTGACGGTTATGAGCGCGGAGTGGGAGTGTCGAACGCTCAAGGTCACATTTTCAGCAATGGCGCAGGTGGCGGATATAAAATCTTCGCCTTGACGGGTGAGGATAGCCTCGTCAGTGCACAGGCCATCAGTGGTTCGAATCCGTTCCGATTGCAAAGCACGGCTGGACGGACTGCAGTCCAAACGGGAATCGCTTCTTGGGGAGGGCCCGTGGGTGATGCTGCTGCCGATGCCTTCATCAATGCCGGCACTCCAGGTGTCCCACGGAGCTTGCTCGGTGGAGTGCACTATGGTCTGACCATGGATATCACCTCCATTTTGGCGGCTGTCACAGGCACCAAAACTTTTGGTGGTCACCTGACCATGGGCTGCGGCAACGACGAAATCCGCGGATGGCTCCCGAACGACGCTCGCGTTCCAGACAGCGGACTCGGTCTTGGCTTGCTCGGGCTTTCCTTCCTCGCTACCCACGCGATGCGCCGGAAGTTGGCTCGCTAAGCAATAGTTTGACTCGGAATTAGAATTCACACGAAGTGGTCTTTTCTGGGGCAACCACTTTTTTTGACTGATTTCTTATGCGATTGCGAACGTTCCTCTTAATTCCCAGCTTGGCATGGGGTGTGTTGTCCATGCATGGGCAGGTCATCACCCATCAATTTAAGATTAGACCGGTCTCCATCGCCGATGACAGTGGTGCTAATGCCAACACGGTTGTCATCAATGAGACCTACCTTGACAAGATCTACAGGCAGGCTGGCATTGACGTCGTGGTGCTTCCAACGGTCACCTTCAATAAGACCGATCGCCAGAACATTGGCGGTCAAGGAGAAGTCAACTCCGCTGGTGGAAACTTGGCTAACCCTCCTTTTGTTCCTGCGAACAACCCGGCTGACAGCATTTTAAGTCTGAGTGATGACTTTATCTCGGTCTATTTCATAGTCTCAGACATCCTGACCTCATGCGGGGAAAGATTGGGTGGAGTGGAATGGAATTGAGACCAAGAGGGACATTTTCGACTTTCAAGGATGGGGGTGGTGGCGGTGAATAGGTGAATGCCGCAAGTTCAATGACCGATGTTTCCTGCCGGGTCTGTGGAGCTCAACCGCGATCTGGCGTGTCGAACGGAAGGAGACAAAGTGGTCTA
>VHDF01000168.1 GCA_016871495.1 Verrucomicrobiota bacterium
TCGTGGTAAGAGCCCGTGTCAGCGAGCTTGGAGTCCGAGAGGTGGCGGTCCAACGGCCAGTCCGACCAGGAACCGGATGGCATCGCCCGCTCCAAGTGACCCAGCCGCTGCTGACCCACCAACCACGCACGATAGCTCAGCCAGCGAGGCCCCAACTTCCTGGCGATGTCCAGCAGGTCCCGCGCCCGCGACTTCAGCCCCGCCCTGCGCAGTTCCCGCATTCCAGCCTTCACCGCGGGTCCACAAGCAAACGCTCGAGATGTTCGACAATCCGACGGCCGGCCCGCCCATCCCATCGGTCCGGAACACGCCCTTTCTTCCAGTCCCCGGCGAAGACGCGGTCCAAAGCCGGGGAAAGTGCGCGCGGATCCGTGCCCAGCAGTTCGTTCGTGCCTTGGGTGACCGTTTCCGGACGCTCCGTCGTGTCCCGGAGCGTCAGGCATGGCACGCCAAGCACCGTGGTCTCCTCCGTCACCCCACCGGAGTCTGTCACCACAGCGAGCGCGTTCTTGACCAGATAATTGAACTCCAGATAACCCATGGGCTCCACATAGTGCAGACGGGGTGCTCGTTGGGAAATGCTTTGGAAGACGCGGGCGGTTCGAGGATGCATGGGAAAAACCACCGGCAATCCTTTCGCGGCGGTGGACATGGCATCCAGAATCCGTAACAGATTTTCAGGATGATCCACGTTCCCGGGACGGTGCAGCGTCACGACAAGGTAATTCCGGGATTCCAGTTTCAACGGGAGCCAGCACTCCGGAGGCCGCAGTCGGGGCAACTGCTTGAGCAGCGTGTCAATCATGGTATTGCCGACGAAGAAAATGCGCGATGACTCCACTCCGCTGCGCCTCAAATTTTCATTGGCGGTTTCACTGGTCGTGAAAAACCAATTGGTCACCGCGTCCGTCACCAGACGATTGATCTCCTCCGGCATGCGCCAGTCTCCGGATCGAATACCCGCCTCAACATGCGCCACTCGCAGTTGATGCTTCTGCGCCGTGACGGCGCACGCCATGGTCGATGTGATGTCCCCGACGACGAGGCAAAGATCGCTGCGATCACGCAGGAGCAACCTTTCGTAGCCAATCATGATGCCCGCCGTTTGTTCGGCATGAGAACCCGAGCCTACCTCGAGGTTGACTTGCGGCTCCGGCAAACCGAGTTGAGCAAAAAACTCCCCGGACATGGACCGGTCATAATGCTGGCCGGTATGAATCAAACGATACGTTAATCGTGACCCTCGCAAAGCCGCGTCATCAAGTGCCTCCACCAAGGAGGCAATCTTCATGAAATTGGGCCTCGCCCCCGCAATGAGATCAATTCTCACGAACCATCCCTCTGGTAACTCCGTCCGCCAGCAAGGGCCAGGCTCACCTCGGCGACTTCAATCAATTCTTCAAATGGAATCGGGCTCGGTTGGCCCTCCTTCACCGCCTTCACGAGCGCGGCCATCTCGGCCTGATGTCCCTTGTCTTGGCTCCAAAGCCGTTGGCCCCTGAATCCCGGCCAGCCAAATCCCCGCAAGGTCCTGAAATTGTCGAGCTGCAAGATCCCACCGCCACAAAAAACCTCCAGCCTCTCCTTGGGAAACGACTTGGACCCGTTCGCCCAGTAATGAATGGTTCCAATAGACCCGTCCTCAAAAAGAAACTGCAGGGTCGCCACATCCCGCGTGTCCGGCGCCAGTCCCTCCACGAAGACAATGGAGGCTTGCGCGATGGGCACCCCGGCCAGGGAACGCAGCAGGTCAATGTAATGAACGGCCTCGCCAAGAATCCGGCCTCCTCCCGCCGCGGCGTCCTGGGTCCAATGATGGGCGGGAATCGCTCCGGCATTGGCCATGATGCAGAACGCCCTGGGTCCGCAGCGGCCCGCGAGCAAGGCCTTGATCTTGACGATATGCGGCGCGTATCGGCGGTTAAAGCCCACCATCAGAAACGGATTTCGTGCCGACGTGTAGGCTTTTCGTATGTCGGCCAGTTCTTCCCCGGTCAAACAGAGCGGTTTTTCAACATAGGTGCGCTTGCCGGCGGAGAGCGATTGCACGACGAGTGACGCATGATGTTCATGCCGTGTCGCAATGATCAGCACGTTGATGCTGGGATCCTCCAGGGGGACACGAGGGTCGGTGCTGGAAAGCTCAAACCCAAACTTCTTCCCCCAGTGGGTCCCGCTCACGCCCCCGCTGGAGACAAGGGTTCGCAGACGCGCCCCGGTTCTCGCAAGCGATGGGAGCAGCACTTGTCCGGAGAAATTCCCCGCTCCGAGAACTCCGACGACCACTTCGCCTGCCACGACCGGCCCGCCCGAATCCAGGGCCACTGTTCGGGCGGGCATGCCTGGATCCGTGGATGGATCCGGTCCTGGATACTGGAGCACAATCCCCAGGCTCTGTTCGCAAGCCACCACTTCATAAGCTTGTTCAGCTTCCGCGATGGGGAAACGATGCGTGATCAGCGGATCGATTTGGAGCCGCCGGTTTTCCACGAGTTCAAGCACGGCTTCCACATTGCGCTGCAAGGTCCATCGCACGAACCCAAACGGGTAATCCCGGCCCTTGTCTTCATAATCCGAATCATAGCGACCGGGTCCATAAGAGCAGGAGACCTGGAATGTGAGTTCCTTCTCGTAAAAATCCGACCGCGCAAGGGATAACCCCGCCACCCCGACGAGGACGATGCGCCCTCGCTTGCGGCACATGCTTGCGGCTTGATGAACCGGCTCGTTGCTTGAAGTGGCCGCCGTGATTAAGACCGCATCCACGCCTCTTCCCTGGGTCGCCTCCATGGCCACCGCGACAGGATCGGTTCCCTTGGATAAATCCACGGTGGTCACCCCCCAGGCCTGCGCAAGCGCACAGCGACCGGAGTCAAAATCAATTCCGATGACCCGGCATCCGTGAGCCAATGCCAGTTGGACGGTCAGGAGCCCAATGAGTCCCAATCCCGTCACGACGATGGTTTCCCCGAGCGTGGGCACTGCAAGCCGCAGACCTTGCAATCCAATCGCTCCCACCATGGCGAAGGTCGCTTGTTCGTCCGAAACACCCTCGGGAATACGCGCACAGAGGTTTTTGGGCACTGCCACCCACTCCGCATGCTTCCCGTTGCTGATCACCCGGTCGCCCGGGGAGAATCCATCCACGCATGCACCTGCGCGAACCACCCGGCCGGCGTTGCAATATCCCAACGCTAACGGTTGATCGAGCTTGCTCTGCACCGCGGAAAGGGTCGCTGCCAGGCCATCCGTCTTCGCCTTCTCCAGGACCATTTTGACCTTGTCGGGCTGCTGGCGGGCTTTTCCGATCCAATTCGCCCTTCCAAATCCAACGAGGCTGCGCTCCGTTCCAGCAGAAATCAGGGATGCGGACGTCCGAATGAGCAACTGGCCAGCCCCTGCTGCAGGCACAGGGACCTCGGCCAACTCGGTCCGGCCGGTTTTCAAACTTTGCAGAATCTGTTTCATTTCGCCAGGACGGGTATTCCTCCGCCCATTACGTTTTCAGTGGGAAAGGCTTAATGGCCGCACGGGCCGCTGATCCAGAAAATGTTGGCACCACAACTCAACGCAAATGAGCGATAACAGCGTGTAACTTGCATCCACTTTGCCTTTGTCATTGTCCGCCATGAGCTGCTGGACTGCATGGGGTTCAAACAGTCCCCTCCTTCTCAAACAAGGCTCGGAAAGCAAGTCTCCCAGCAATTCCCGGAGCTCGAATCGAATCCACCGACGCAAGGGAGCCCCAAAACCGCTCTTCGGACGATAGATGATGGAACGAGGCAAATAGGGCTCCATCGCCTTTTTGAAGATCCACTTGCTTTCACCCCCTTTTTGTTTGAAGCGAAACGGAATTCGGGCGGCGAATTCAGCAAGTTCCAAGTCCAAATAGGGCACTCTCGTTTCGACACCCACGGCCATCGACATCTTGTCCGTGTAGATAAGATTGTGATCGGCCAGGAAGAACCGCTGTTCCAAAGCCAGCATGCGATCCAGGGGCTCCTTCGAGGGAGGAAGCTTCTCGAGAAACTCCAACATGGGTTGCTCGGCTCTTTCCGCTCCAAGCGCGGCCACAAAATCCTTGCTGAGGAGTGGCAGCAAATCATCGTGGGACATCCACAGAAAATAGTTGATCAACCGGCGGTCACCGGCCAACGCCGCCCCGTCAAAAAGTTTTCCAAGCCGCCTCAGGGTGGGTCTCCGCTTGTCCAGCATTCCCGTGACCTGCGAGAGGCGCTTGCGAAATTCAACGGGAAGCCAGGTCCAGACGGCTTCCGCGCCCACAGCCCGATGCCGGCGATACCCGGTGAATAGATCGTCGCCGCCGGCGCCCGAAAGCAAAACCTTGACCCCCATCTCGCGGGCTCGACGGCTGATATAGAGCACATTCAGAGCTGCTGGGTCCGCCAAGGGCTCATCCAACTGCACCACCATCGACATGAGATCGGCCGCCATACGGGAGGAATCGACCGTCACCACCTCCAAGGGCACTCCCAAATGAGCGGCGACCTGCCTGGCGTGAG
>VHDF01000169.1 GCA_016871495.1 Verrucomicrobiota bacterium
TGAACGGCGCGGTCCGGATATGGCGGTCTCACACCTGGGGGAATTGCGCGGCAACCCGAGATCTCTGTCCCAGGGAACTTCTCCCCTCGACGTTTTCTTTGCGTCCTTCGCGTCCTTTGCGTGAGGAAAAGCAAGATCCTCGCACCCAACCCGTAACGCGGCGCCATGGGCACCATCGTGATCTCGGGATAGGATTCGAGATCTCGGTCCCCAAAAGAACTTCTTCCTCTCCCTGCGAAGCATGAGCGGGGAGAGGATCGAGGGGTTGGCTGAGAATGCCCCTCTCTCCGGCTCTCTCCCCACTCGTGCCTCGCGGGGCGAGAGGGAAACCGGTGTGATGCCCGTGTTGCGCGAACGGTCTGTAAATAGTTTACACTCTGCGATGTCACACCGGAAGGTCGGATGGCTCTCACACGGAGGCACTGAGACACGAAGGGAAAGGATCCGAAGCCTGTCTCACTCACAAGGTCAATGGTTCAAGCCTGCCTCCCCATCTCTGTGCCTTCGTGCCTCCGTGAGCTCGATGCTCGAATGGAACAGAATACCGGATGCTGACATCGGGGGAACGTCATCGCATCAGTTCAAGATGAGTGTTTCGGCAGGAAAAGTTGCTTGATTGGGGTAGGATTGGGAACACAAGTGCCCTAAGCAGGGACAGGGAAAGTCGACTTCAGGAAAAGCGGGCTTGTTCAACCACGGGCATCATTGCTAGCTCCGCTTCGCTCCGCAGCAATGTACCCTTTATTGTTAGACGCTACTCGTACCGATCCCGACGAACGACGTTGCCATCCCGATCACGCACCTCGATCTCCAGCGACTCCTTGAAGCTGATCGTGTCTTGGAGGCCGACCATGACTTTGTTGAGGAATCGCAGGACGTACTGATGTTGCGTGCTGTCCGCGTCGAGTTGCAGGCTCACAATGTTCTCGGCTGCTGCGACGCGCTCCGCGCCCTCCTGCAAGCCGAGAGGGCTGACGATGATGCCGCCCACAGCCCCGGTGTCGATGATGCGGTAGGCCAAGCTCCCGACCTTCTCCTGGTTCTGTTTCGAGGTCGTGTATCGGCGGCACTCGACGATCACGAACCCCGAGTCGCCTTGGCGGAACCCCTTGGCGTCGATTGCCCAGCTCGTGCCGGACCGCTTGCCGACAACGTCCTGCTTGCCCTCAACCCGTTCGAGGCCGAACTCGCTGGCGAACTGGTGAAGCAAGTACGCAGCGACTTCCTCGTATGAACCCCACTTCGCCATCGCGCCCTCCGCCGCCGAACGCTGCAGCTCACCGACGCCGCGCCGAGGCTGCCCGAATGCATTCAGGACGCAGTCGCGGCGTTCGTGTGAAGCCGCCTTGTTCGGGCCGGTGCAGTCACCGCTTCGCATTTCTTTTTAGGTAGCTGATTCCTGTCATCGTGAGGAGGGGTAAGATGTGAGCCAAATCCTTGTTATCGAAGACAACGACCGAAGTTTTTCCCAAGGCAACCTAATATCGCTCGCGAACCCGGTAGCTCGCGCCATCTGCCATTTTGATCTCGAACGGAATTCCTTCACTGATGGCCATCTGCATCTGGTCTCGTGTCATACGCGGATAATCATGCCCGATCGCCCACACGCGGCAAGCGCCCTAAATGCCCGAACGTTCGAACTGAGCGACTGCCGCCCGAGACGCAAGGTCGAGCGTGATTGGCACATCCGAATTGACGCCACACGTCGAGCGGGTAGGCGGGGCGGCAGTTCGGCTCCAGCGTATGTTCGCCCTGCTCAAGCTTCCTCCGGTTTGGTCAAATCCTTGATGATCCTTTTTGCCAGCCGTTCGTTGATCTCCCGATGTCTCGGAACTGGCTGCGACCGACCAGTTTTCGGATTGTGGTAAATGTCGTGCTTGCCACCATGTCGAAGAAGAACACAAGCCGCACCCTCCAACTGCTCGAGGAGGTCGCGTCGTTTCACGCAACCTCCAACTCTTCTTCCTTTCTAATGCCGGGTATTTCCTCGGACGTGAAGGTCTGGAACAGATCTCGAAGATGCTCCTTCAGATCGTCCAAGCCGTCGCCCTGCGTCCAGTGCTCCGGATAGTCATTGAGGTATCCAAGATACCGGCCGTCAGGCTCTTTCCAATACGTGATCCTCGTTTTCATGTGACCACTCTCGCACGCCATTGAACGCATGGCGAGTCAACAGTTTTCTGGCGAACGACCAAGCTCAGCGACCGCCGCCGGAAACGCCCGGTCGGCTGTAACGGTCGCGAACAAATTAACTGAACCGTCCAACTGCCCAGCGGGGCGGCGGTTCGCTGCAGCGCTCTGGTTGAACTAAGCCGCTGCGCGGCAACGATTTGCGACGTGATCCTCAAGGCCACATCTTCGTTGGCGCGCGGCATGACTTGAGCCTACTACAATCGCGGTGCATGAAAAGCACCAATACTTCATCCCACCCTTCATCCTCATCCACGCCCTATCGCACCACGGCCCGGGATTATGATAACCCGGTTGATTACCAGCATCCGTTTCCTTCGATGGCACGGTTCGCCGATTTCCTCGCGCTTCATTACGATGCCAACCGGACCCGCCATGCTTACTACCGCCAGATCCGCCTCCTCCACGAACATTTCAAGGTTGATCCGTCTTCGCTGACCGAAGATCAGGTCCGCGAGTACTTTCTCTTCGTCAAGCTCCGCAAATTGTGGAAGCCCAAATCCATCCGCCAAGCCCTGGCCGCCACCCGGATGTTCTATGCCACCCTGTTGGGCCACACGGACTGGACCCTGTTCCGTCAGATCCGCGCCAAGGATCATGACTCGCTCCCGGCGGTGCTCTCGCGTGAACAAGTCCGTCACTTGATCGGTCGCATCCGCCTGCGGCGGTATCGAACGCCGATCAAGCTGATCTACTGTTGCGGCCTGCGCCTGAGTGAATGCCTCGGCTTGACCATCCATGACATCGCCGGAAAGGAGAACAAGCTCTACCTTCGGAAAAGCAAGGGACTGAAGGATCGAGTCGTTCCGCTGCCGACGTCGATCTATAGGGAATTGCAGAACTACTGGCGTTTTCACCAGCATCCTTTGCTGATCTTCCCCAACGTCGGACGCGGGGAAAACCATCCACGGTCCGTGGCCGCCAGGATGCGCTAGGCGACCGGCCCGATGCCGGTCAGCTCATTGCAACGCCTGATCATCGAGGTCCGCAAGGAGCTGGATCTTCCAAACGCCACCGTCCATTCGCTGAGACATTCCTTTGCGACGCATCTCCTGGAGGCCGGCGCCCATTTGCATACGATTCAACAGTTGCTGGGACATCGTCAGATACAGACCACGATGCTCTATCTGCATCTAACCCACCAGAGCACGCGGGAAGCGCTGACTCTGATGGAAGAGATTTGCCGGGGTTTGCCGGGTTGAGGGGCGGTGGCCAAGCCTCCCCCCACCGTCGTCGGGGCGCTGCGTCATTTTCTGCCGAAACTGTTGGACCAATCACCGCGGCTTTCGGCCGAACAGAAGCGGGCCATCCGGGCGATCACCCAGTGCCGCACGGCGGCGTTGGGAGGCCACGCCTTTGCCTGCACGCAGTGCCCGGAGGTCCATTTCGCGTGGCATTCGTGCAACCACAAGGCTTGTCCGCAGTGCGGCGGGGCGCACACGCAACAGTGGGTGAAACGGGAGCTGAACAAGCGGGTGGAAGCGCCCTACTTCCTGGTGACGTTCACCCTGCCCTCGGAGTTGCGAGGGTGCTTCTTCGGATCCCAAGCCAGGGAAGCCTATGATCTGTTCTTCGCGGCGTCAGCGGAAGCCTTGCGGCAAAGGCTGGCCGAGGATGAGAAGGGCATGCAGGCGGAGGTGAGCGGGTTCACCGCCGTGTTACACACGTGGAATCAGAAGCTGCAATTTCATCCCCACCTTCACTTCCTGGTGCCCGGCGCCGGATTGGATCAGGAGGGCCGGGTGGTGCGAGTAAAGTATCCGGACTTTCTGGTCGTGTTGCCGTCCTTGCAGGCGGCTTTCCGCAAGGAGATGAAGCAGGCGCTGGAAGCCAAGACGTGGCAGGTGGATCCGCAGGTCTGGGACAAGGACTGGGGAGTGCATATCCAACCGGCCGGGAGCGGCGAGCAGGCGATCAAATATCTGGGCCATTATGTGGCTAAAACCGCGATCAAGGACGGACGGATACTCGATGTGGACGAGGAGAAGGTCCGTTTCCGGTGGAGTGATCGATCGGACCAGAACCGGATGAAATCGTTGGAATTGCCGGGGATTGAATTCGCCAGGCGCTACTTGAACCACGTCTTACCGAAGGGACTCAGATCGGTGAGGTATTACGGGTATTGCCATCCGACGGCGAAAGCCAACCGGCTGCGGGTGAAGCTGGGGACCGGTCAGCGGGTGGAACTTGGGGCCGAACCGGTGAAGGAGGAATCGAAGAAA
>VHDF01000170.1 GCA_016871495.1 Verrucomicrobiota bacterium
ATGACCGGCTTGCTGGCGGCATACGGGATGACCGCGACCGGGTGTTTGTACTCAGTCTCGGCGGCCGAGACCCCGGCTCGGCCCAGTGCCGCGATCGCCGCCGCGAGCAGAACCCATCGATGTGCTTTCTTCATGATATGGCCTCCTTAAAGTGTCCGGAACCGGCCCGGGGGGATGGCGACGGTTCCGCCGCCCGCGGCATGGCAGGCGTCCACGGCCGCCTGGATGGCGGCCGTGTCAATGCCTGCGTCTGCACCGACGGCCCCGAATTCCCGGATGTCAAATGTTGCCATTACCGTTTGCCTTTCAGAGGTCGGGCTGATTCACCCAGCGTTGCGCCCCACAGATAGGAGGGACACTTCATTTTATTGCTTCTGGAGCCGGCGCAGGGCCTCGGCGGCGAAGAGGCGACCCAGGGCGACCTGGCCCTCGGCGTCGTAGTGCAGGTCGTCGGACTTCTTCAGGCCGTCGCAGTCCACCCAGGCGTAGTTCGGGACGCCCGGATCCTCCAGCGCGGCGCGCACCGCTTTCGCGTGCGGGTATCTCTTCGGCGGGTTTACCCGGCCGGCGATGAAAACCATGTCCGGCGCCTGGAAGTCGGCGCGCGCCTTGGCGACCAGGGCCGCGAGGTTCTTCTTGTAGGCCTCGGCCATGGCCGGGTCCTTGGCGTCCGACTCGCCCTGCATCCAGAGCATGCCGGCGACGTGGACGGGGCGCGACTTCTGCGCGGCCTTGACCTGGTCGGCGAACCTCGTGTAGTCCCCCTTCGTAGCCGGGTTCCACTGCTCGGCCAGGTTGGTAGCGCACCTGGCGACCTTGACGATGCCCACGGGTTTCTTGAGCGCCGCGGCCATGGTCGCGCCGAAGCTCACCTCCGGCCCGAACAGTTCGCCACCGGGCTTCAGCGGCTTCCAGGTCCCGCCACCGGCGTAGACGAGCACCTGCGCCTGTTCGGCCTTGAGGTCGGCCGGGAGATCGGCGACCTGGGCCCGGCCGTCCATATTGCTCTGGCCGGCTAGCACGAACACGAGGAGCGGTTCCTCGGCGCCCCGGAGCGTGGCGAACGGCAGCGCGAGGCAGGCGAGGATGGTGGCGATGCGGGTCATCGGAAATCACCATAGTGCAGGAAGAAATCCACCAGCGGCTGACAATTGAAAATCTCAGGACACACCTCATGACCCTTGCCCGGAACAACGATCAACTTGGATGGACCACCGAGCGCCTGGTAACGGTTGTGCAGCACCTCGGAATTCTTTTTCAGGGGCACGACACCATCCTTATCGCCATGGACATGCAGGATTGGGATTTTCGCCTTGGCCAGAGGCTCCAGCCGGTCGATCGGGTTATGTTCGGCAAGTTTTTCCCTCAACTGGTCTTCCGTCATTCTATATGCCTTGCTCGCGCCGAGAATCCCTGGATAGCTTGCGATGTCACACACCGGGTAGAGGCCGCCAATGCACTGGACCTTGTCTGGATTCTCAGCCGCCCAGTTGTACACCATCAAGCCGCCGCGGCTTTGCGGCAACAGGCACACCTTTCTGGCCACGCCGTACTCCTGGACCAGATGTTCATAGAGTTTCGTGAAGGCCGCACGGCCTTCCGGATTGCCAGACGACTCGCCGACATTAATGCCGGCTATCGTAAAGCCGTTAGCCAACAGTTGCTTGAACATCCATTCGTGGGTTTTATTCGGCTTATCCTCGATAGTCGGCGCAAACAACAGCCACGGCTTCGTTCCATCAGCGGCCGGCTTCACCGGCAGAATGACAAAGGACTTCCCCGTCCCGCAGTAATACTCCTTCTCCCGCCACCCGTTGTCACCCAGATGCCCAGCGTCTTGTCTTTCAAGGGTAAAATCCCTTCGCTCCGCATCGTATTGCCGCGAGATCTTTACGTTCACAGCCTTCGCGCTCAGTTCCTCGATGACGATGTTCCGGTAGCGAATTTCGGTCGCGCCGCTGTGGATCTGCACCGCGATTTTTCCCGTGAGCGGAATCTTCGGATCCTTCTCGGTGTAATCCACGGTGAGGACATCGTTGATCCACAGTCGGATGCGCGGTCCCTCGGCGCGGATGCGGTAGCGGTTCCACTCGCCGATCTTCAGCTTCTTCTCGTTCTCCGGGCGCGCGGCTTGCGCCTGTTTGATCAGCGCGCCCGGACGCCCCGCGTCGCTTGCGAGATCCACCTCCGGCACGCCATACACGGCGAGGAACCGGTTCCTCCGCGACTCGTCGTAAAGGCAGCCATCAATGCCCGGCGCGAAGTCTGCCTGATAGCCGCTCACCTCGTGGTGCTTCGGAACGCGCTCGCTGCGAAACTGGATGCCGCCGTTGTTGTCGCCGCGCCGGTATTGGAGCCGCAGCTCGAAATCCGCATAGTCGCGCGTGGTGCAGAGAAACTCATTTCGCGGCTGCTTCACGTCCGGCTTGCCGGCGACCGGTGTAACCGTGATTGGGGAACCGGGGTTACCGGTCTGCCGGGAATTCTTCTGGATTGGGGAGTCGTGCTGGACGGACTTGGGAAATGCCTTCTCAAACAGCGAATAGAAGCCGTCCGGCATCACGTAGGACTTGCCGTCGAAGTCGAAGCAGTGTTCGCAGAGCGACACCTTGATCTCGCCCTTGTCCTTCACGAACACGGCCGATTCCAGATGGAGGCACGCGCTGGCATATCTCTTCTTCTCCAGCTTGATCGTGGCCAGGAATTCAGCGACCTTCGCCGGGTCTTTGATGGTGACGGTGTCGGCGGAAGGGCTGTTGGGTACGCCCCGGCTGAGACGAATTTCCTTCACGCCGGAAATGGTGCCGGCGGCGTCACACCCAATCGCCGCCGCCAACAGCATCCCAACGATGATCAGTCGGTGCTTCATGATTTCACCGCCCGCCTCTTGTCACCATCACCGAAGGCTGGCCGCTCTTTTGATCCACCTGCACCGTCAGTCCGATGCCAACGCGCCCGCTGTCAGCATCGTAGACGGCTTGCCAGTAGGCCGGCGTGTTGAACGGCTGGACCAACTCCACCGGGCGAACCAGCTTCAGCCCGCGCAGTTTGTCCGGATGCTTCTCGCGAAGGAACTTTTCGATGGCAGCCTGAGCAATCACGGCCGCCTGTGCCGCATCGAGAGGCTTGTTGGCTACCACTGCGGTCTCATCTTCCCTGAGCGCCTTCCACTCACCGGTCGACCAAGGTTCGTCCTCGGCGATCCACTGCTTGAAGCCGCCGGTTACGGCCACTGTCACTTGGCAGCTCACGCGGGCCGCTTCCTTCTCCGCATTCACGCGGGCGCGGATTTTCAGCTGGGGGCGGATTTTCAGCTGCGTCGCCGTATCGCCAGCCACTTCGAGCGTGCCCCACTTGCCCGCCTCGACGGTCATCCGTGGGTTGGCGCCCTTGCCGGGCATTCGCAGTTCCAGATCGAACTGACCCTGTTGCTTGGCCGAGCGGACGCACAGTTCGGGCGCCGGGGCAGCCGTCGCCACTTCCTTCACCGTGATTGGGGAGCGGAGGTAAAGCGTCTGCGCGTCCGCTGTCGCCTTGATCTTGTCCGGCGCCGGCGCCTTGAATTCACCTTTGCCCACGCGGACTTCGACCGGTGGCGTGGCGATCTGACCGCTCCAGAACGGGATGGGGCCGGTAGGCTTGGGTCCCGGATTGGCATTCGCCTCGTAGTAAGCAGTAATCGTGTAGATGCCCTCCTGGGACGTGTCGAGCCCGAGCTCTTTGAGCGACTTGACGATCGCATCGTTCGCAATGCCCGCAAGGGTCCAGGACTTGCCTGGTTCGATCGTGATCGGCGTGGGAACATTCTTGTCCCATTCGGGTTGCACAGCTCGCCGCAGGATGCGGCTTTGCCCGTCCGGCGCGACGACCAGATAGAAGTCAGCGCGATAGCCCTCCGAATACTTGTTGTCCCAGACTCGGACCGGATCGTTGACCGGATCGCCACCCGCGGGCCGCACGTTGCGCAGATTCATGGTGAGCGTGATGTCTTCACCGGGCTGGATCTGACGTTGCTTCACTTCCAGGCTGGCCTGCAAACCGTCGGCCACATCGCCCCAGGCGGAATCCGCTCGCCAAATCTCGTCCTTGCCCGGGCCGGGGACTTCGATGCGAGGGACGCGAGGAATCCAGACGCAGGACGCCTTCCAAGCCCTGGCATTTGCTTTCGCGAAGCCGATGGTGACCTCAAGGCCGAGTCGCAACGTGTCTCGCTTGCCGGACCCACTGCCAGCCACTTGTTCGGAGCCGTTGATCTTCAGAGTGTCGGCCGTATGAATGTCGCGCCAGCAGACCACCTGCATGCCTTGCTTGAAGTTGGCCCACTCCGCAGTGCGCTTGTGTTGCGCCCATTCCAACTTGACCCCCGTCCGTTCCAGCCGGTTCAGGAATATCTTCTCCTCCG
>VHDF01000171.1 GCA_016871495.1 Verrucomicrobiota bacterium
GGCAACCCAAGGTAGCTCGTTCCTCGCAACCTTGGGCTGGAGGACACAATCCCTTTGGGATTGAAGGCGGGATTCCGTCGCCGTGGGCATCGCCCATTCCGTGGCCCATTGAGAAAAACACGACGAAGAACGAGGCCTATCCTTGATGGATCTGGTGAGTGATTCAGAAAGGCTTTTTCGCCTGGAACTTGCGAAGTTTCATGAAGGGCAATGGCCGTTGTCCGCAAATAAACTCCGCCGGGCCGGGGTGCGGAACGGTGAGTAACTTCACCATCAAGTTAGTCGGGAGGTTTTAGGGAGCGCGGCTGTGTCGGAGACCAGCCGCAGCGCACGGACAGGTCGGAGAACTACGTGCTTTTAGTGATATGTTCCTCTGTTTCGCGCCTTCCGCGGTTTCACTCGCGGAATTCCAGTTTAAACGTGCCGCTTCCCAATATTCTCCGCCACCAATTCCGAAATCTTCTCCATCGAAAATTCGGGCGGCGCTTCAAAATACACCGAAACGAAAACCCGCCCGCTCGAAGTCGTGTCCGCCTGCAAGGCGAAAATGTTTCCCCGCAAATATTTGTGGATTTTGTAGGTCAACACATAGACCAGCCCAGCCCGATCCTTCTCCGAGGCGAACTGCAGGTTGAATTTGCCCGTCCGCCACACGCCCAACTTGGCCTCGCCTTCCGTGGCCGGCAGCGCCTCCTCGTCTTCGTCGGCGATGTATTTCCGCGTCAAAATCGCCCGTTCCATCTCCTTCGCCAGCGCCGCGTTCACGTTGGGATCTTCAGGCGACAACTGGAAAAAATCGAACGCCAGCCCGTAACGCGTCGCCGAAAAGAAATGCGCCCGGCGCAAGGAAATCCCCGCCCTCCACAACACCCCCGTCATGGT
This sequence comes from Verrucomicrobiota bacterium, assembly GCA_016871495.1. NCBI lineage: Bacteria > Pseudomonadati > Verrucomicrobiota > Verrucomicrobiota bacterium. Next base: position 883 of record VHDF01000171.1, read on the forward strand.
CGCCGCCAATCCGGGATAATCCCGGGCCGCCACCGCCAGGATCGTCACCTCGCCCTCGCGCAAGATGCTCGCCTTGGGCGGCGTCGAATCCGGATGTTCCGCCAATTCGGCCAGATGGCCCCCGAAGCGAAGGGTGTAACGCAGGTAATTCCCCTTGTAGAGCGCGGGCCCGAAGTCGCTCAGAATCAGCTCCTGCTCCGGATCGAAGCCCGCCCGCCGCAGCGCGTCCTTCGGCTCCAACTCCGGATGGAAACTCAACATCGACTTGTTATAAAGCTCACGGATGAGTTCCCAAACGTCGCCCCGATCCTTCGGCGATTCCCAATGCGATCGGTCCGCACACGTAAACACGTATAAAGCCCGCAATGAGGACTCGTCCTTGAAACGCTCCACCACTTTCTCCACCTTCTCGTCGTCGTTCGGACCATCCTGCGCCAGCGCCATCAGGAGCCTGCGATTCGCCACCAGCATTTTGGTGAGCTTGATGGTGTCCCTCGTGAACCCGCATTCACTCTCGAGCCGGTCGCAATACTCCTCCAACGGCACATCCGAGAAACCGCTCGTTTTCGGGGCCGGTTGACCCGAACCCTGCAACACCGCGTCCAGATCCTCCGGCGTCACAGGCAGTCGTTTGATCTTGAGGGCCAGCTTCACCGCCGCCAATTGATCGGGATCGAGCTGCGCCGCCTCCTCCCAAACCCCGCCCTGCGGGTTTGGATCCACCTCGGCAGGCGCCGAGGTTCGTTGCTTCAAGCGCTCCCGGCCCTGGCGCACGAAACCGTCCAGCGTCCTCAACTTCTCCCTCTCGAACACTCCACGCAAAGACGTCCTTTGCTTGGCGACTCGTTCGTCGATTGACACCTCGAAGCGCTTGTAACCTGGAAACAAGCGGTCCTCGGCGGCTTCCACCTGGGACAAAAACTCGAGCGAATCCGCCAAGCTTCCCTGATCCTCGTAAAACAGCGCCGACAATTCCGGCACCCTCATCATCCAATCGCCGGCGTTGTGAAACGTCGCCTGCAGTTCGCCCGGATCGATCGGCACGCCATAACGCTGCGACGCGCGCAACAATCCCAGCGCCGCGCTGCTTCGATCCCGCGCGTTCCAGTCGCGCCCCGCCTTGCTGTGGAACAAGCCGCCCGGCCCCAGGACGATGTCGGCCTGTTTTTTTACCGGGCGCCCCGCCTTCAATTCCCTCTGAATGACCCCTTTGGCGAATCGCGAAAGGCGGCGGCGAGAGCACAGCAACCGCCAGCGTGCCCGCTCCGCGAAATCTTGCCGCGCCAACTCCGTCGCGCCGGGTCCGAGCAGTTCCCCGAAACTCAAGAAATCGTCGAAGCTCATCAAATCGGGATCCTTGACCCCGTTCTCCGTCTTCATCCATCCCCGGTTCTGGCTCCGCCGCCAGTGCACATACGTCCTCACCCTCAGCAAGAACTCATACGCCTCCAAATCCCTCCGATCCAGCTCGGACCCGTAAATCTCCTGGCAGGACACGAAGGATTTTCCCGCCAGGGACCACACACCGGCCAGGAATACGCGCAAGGCGTCATCCTTCACGTGGAAGCCTTCCAGGCGTTCGCTCTCCCAAGCCTCCTGCTCCCATTTGTCCTTCCATATTTTTCGCACGTGAATGAAGTGCTTGAAGGGGTCGTAAGTGGCGCGGATGCGCTCGCGGAAGGTGGTGGCCAATCCGTGCGGATCATAAACCGCGCGCATATCCAGCATGCCATTGAGCGACTCGTCATCCAGATTCGCCGCGTCCTCCATGCTGAACGTGGGGCAATGGAATTCGAATCCATAGCGATGGTGAAAACCTCCCTCGCCATGGTTGAGAAGGTCACGCTGTAGAAGTTCCGCCAGCGCGTTATCTTGAATTCGTTGTTCGAGGAGAATGGCGAAGTCGGTGTCCGAGCGGGGAGTGATTTCGCCGCGCCCCGTTCCGCCGGTGGCCACCACGGCGAACTTGTTGTCGCCGCCGACTTCGCGGTTTTTCGTCTGGGCCCAATGTGTGACCATGCCGGTGAAGACGGCGGTGCGTTCCTCCACCACGCGGCGGCCGTTGTCGAGCGATGGCCGCGCGATGGCCTGGTTGTTTTCTTCGATGAGTTTGTGGAAAGCGCCGAGCGGACCGAGTTGATGAATCTCGGCCATGACCCGGGCTTGCAGAGTGTTCATGCGATCGTCGATGCGGAAACCGTCGCGTTACGGGCGCGTGACCGCCGGGACGATACGCGTCCCGCGGACGAGAACAAGCCCAACGCGAGGGAAGAAAACGAGGGATTGCAGAAAAGGGCGGGCTGGATTATGAAAATCGGGAGGCCGGTCTTCCTGCCGGAGGCGGGTGTGGTTCAATGGTAGAACGTGGGCTTCCCAAGCCTGAAACGAGGGTTCGATTCCCTTCACCCGCTCCATCCTTGATTATCAAACACTTCCGCGATAATTCACACTTCGGAAGCAGTTATTGCACACACTTTTGCACACACATCCGCCCATTTCAGTAACGTTTAGGGAGGTGCTCTGATATAAACTCCAAGCGAAATCTTCCCGGCTCTCCTTCAGAACCTGATTGCTTGGTTGCCGCAACTCGCTCCTTCGGTTTGGTCTTCAGGACCTTCTTTTCTGGCCCGGAAACACAAGAGGAATCCAAACCGGTTGTAGCTTTAGCCAAGTTTGTCACTCGATGCCCTTTGGGATTGCCCGGGTATTCGGCACGAATAGGATCCTTGAAAAGGACCCCATGCCCCGGGAAAAAAGCACTCCATCAACCAAGGATTCAACCGCCAACCTCGGCTTCGAGGCCAAGCTCTGGCTCGCTGCCGACAAGCTGCGCAACAACATGGACGCGGCGGAATACAAGCACGTCGTCCTCGGCCTCATCTTCCTCAAATACATCTCCGACACCTTCGAGGAACACCGCGCCAAGCTCCTCGCCGGACAGGGCGACTACGCCGGGGCCAATCCCGAGGACCCGGACGAATACAAGGCCGAGAACGTCTTCTGGGTGCCCGCCGATGCCCGCTGGTCCCACCTTCAGGCCAGTGCCAAGCAACCCACCATCGGCAAGACCGTGGACGACGCCATGGTCGCCATCGAGCGCGACAACCCGCGCCTCAAAGGCGTCCTGCCCAAGGACTACGCCCGCCCCGGCCTCGACAAACACCGCCTCGGCGAACTCATCGACCTCATCGCCACCATCAGCCTCACCGCCGCCAGCGAGGGCGAAAAGACGCACCGCTCCGTCGATCTGCTCGGCCGCGTGTATGGGTATTTCCTCACCCGCTTCGCCAGCGCCGAGGGCAAGAACGGCGGCCAGTTCTACACCCCGTCCTGCGTCGTGCGCTGCCTCGTCGAGATGCTCGCCCCCTACACTGCCCTGCGCGGCAGCGCATTTCTTCAAAGCGAAGCCTCACCGCAGGTCGTGAGCGAAGCGAAGGACAACGGCCGCATCTACGACCCCGCCTGCGGCTCCGGCGGCA
>VHDF01000172.1 GCA_016871495.1 Verrucomicrobiota bacterium
TCGGGGAGCTTCAGCGAGCGATAGACGCGCGAAGTGGCCAAGAGCCCCGCATGAGACGAAGCGGTCTCGTCGAGCGGCTTGGGATCGATGGCGAACGGCGACTTGGCTTGGACGGGCAAGCGAGCTGGCATGCGAAATAAATACATGATATATATAACATTGCAAGAGAACAATTCACATCTGATGCGTCCTGAAGCGGTTTTTTTGAATCGCTACCGAATTACCCGTGGATCAGGGCCCTTCTTCCTCTCTTGCAGCCGCGCCCCATTTTGGACCATACTCCTACATCCCAATGATGAAATGAGTTCGAGTGTGCCCCTCGGGGGTTCGTCATTTAAGCACGGGACGTCGGACTGAGTCAGCTCGACCCCCAGCCTGAACCCTGGGGCATTGGGGGTTGGCTAGAGCTAGCCGCTCCTTTGTCGTTACGGTGGCCCTGGACGCGATCACGAACCCATGATTCGAAGATGAGAGTTGGAGACCCGCCCATGAGCGAAACAAAGATTTATTCTGCATCCGCTGGCAAGTTGGCGGGAATGACTCGCGAACATTCCCGCCGCGCGTTCTTGAAAACGAGCGCCGTGCTGGCCGCGACGGGTCTGGCTTGTCCTGCTCAATCCGCGGCGATTCGTCCGAAGCGGCGTTTGCGCATCGCCGCGCTCACGACGATTTATCACAAATACTCGCATTCCCAGCACATCGTGGACCGATTTCTTGAAGGATACGGTTGGGAAGGTCGGCATTATCGGCCCGAGATCGATGTCGTGGCGATGTATGTCGAGCAGGTGGGTGCCAACGACCTCAGTCGCGAGCGCGCCTCGCGGCATCCGGAACTCAAGCTCTATCCTACGATCCGTGAGGCATTGACCTGTGGTGGCCGGGAGTTGGCCGTGGACGGCGTGTTGTTGATCGGGGAGCACGGGAATTACCCTGTGAACGAAAAAGGTCAAACATTGTATCCCCGGTATGAGTACTTTCGCCAGATTGTGGATGTCTATCGGCGTTCGGGGAAAACAGCGCCGGTGTTCAACGACAAACACCTTTCATGGAGTTGGGAGCACGCCCGGGAGATGTACGACACGGCCCGGGAGTTGGGGTTTGGATTCATGGCCGGATCCTCATTGCCGGTGACGTGGCGGCAGCCTGCCATCGATTTGCCGTGGGGCGAACGGGTGGAGGAGGCCGTGGGAATATGGAATGGATGGCTCGACGGCGGTGACATTCACGTGCTGGAGGCGTTGCAATCCATCGTCGAGCGGCGGCGGGGTGGGGAAACCGGCGTTCGTTGGGTTGAAGCGCTGCGTGGCGACCGATTTTGGAAGGCGATGGAAGCGGGCACCTGGGCGGGCGGAGGATGGGATCGGCGTCTGATGGAGGCGGCACTGTCCAGGAGCAATCAACTACAATCTCCGCGCGAGACTTATAGCAATGCGTTTCCCACCCTTTCGGATTTGCGCCGTGCGGCTCCTGAATCCTATGCCTACCGCTTTGAATACATGGATGGGCTCCGGGCCAGCATCATCCAGTTCAGAGGAGCGGTGGTTGGGGACTGCAATGTCGCGGCGCGACTGGCCAATGGCAGGCAATTCTCCACCATGTTCTATCTTCCCTATTCCACGATGCGTAATTTTTTTAGTCCGCAGGTGCATCACATCGAAACGCTTTTCCGCACGGGAGTTTCACCTTATCCCGTGGAAAGGACCCTTCTGACCACAGGCATGACCGCTGCGGGCGTGGACTCGCTGTATCAGCAGGGAAAAAGGCTGGACACCCCGCACTTGCAGATCCGCTACCGATCGACCCGGCATTCAACCTTTTGGAGAACCTGATGATGCGTCGCCGACAATTTCTCGGAACCCTTTGCACTCTGCCCCTGTGCCTGGAACCGATCCATGGCTCGACCTTGGGGAACACGAGGCGCGGCGCACGTCCCAAAAGACTGGCGCTGATCACCACGGTTTGGACGTATCAGTCCCATGCCCAGCACATGGGAGACCGGTTTTTGGTTGGATATCCCAGGCATGGTTCCTGGCATTATCCCTCGCTTCAGGTGGTATCCGCCTACGTGGATCAAAAGCCCGACGGCGATCTTAGCAAGCAGCGCGCGGCTCATCACGGCTTCACGGTGTATCCGACGATAGCGGAAGCGTTGCGTTGTGGAGGGGGCAGCCTCGCCGTAGACGGCGTGGTGATCATTGGTGAGCACGGGCAATATCCCCGAAACCAGAAGGGCCAGGTTCTTTATCCTCGATATGAGTTTTTCCAAGAAGTGGTCCGTGTCTTTGAAGCGGATCGCCGTGTGGTGCCCGTGTTCAACGACAAGCATCTTTCATACAGTTGGCAAAAAGCCGCCGAGATGGTCGCCACTTCCAAGAGACTGAAGTTTCCATTCCTGGCGGGCTCTTCGCTTCCGGTCACCTGGCGTCTGCCGCCCGTCGAGGTCCCGTACGGCGGGCGGGTTCGTGAGGCCCTCATGATCGGCGTCGGAGGATCGGATGCCATGGATTATCATGCGCTTGAGGCGATGCAATGCATGATTGAGCGGCGGCGAGGGGGGGAAACGGGGGTTCGGTCCGTTCAAGTTCTGGATGGAGACGACGTCTGGAAAGCGGCGGCCGAAGGCCGATGGTCGGCGCGCTTGCTCGAAGCCGCCTTGTCGAGGTCCGACTCTTTGACGGGGGATTCCGACCTGGATTCCCGGACGCAGGACCTCTCTCGGAACGGACATCTGCCACGGTTGGTCAAGAATCCTTCCGCGTACCTTATCGAACATCAGGACGGACTCCGCTCGACCCTGTTGATGCTCAATGGAGCCCTTTCCGACTATTGTTTCGCGGCGGAGCTGGCCGGGGGCGAAGTGGTTTCAACGCAGTTCTTTCTCCCACCCACTCCGAACGTGACCTACTCCGCCTGCCTCGTGGCGCAAATTGAGGAAATGATCATTTCGGGCAAGGCGCCTTATCCGGTTGAACGAACCCAGATGGCGAGTGCGGTGCTGGACCGTTGTCTCGACTCACGAGCCATGGGCGGGCGGCGGGTCGAAACGCCCGAGCTCAATATTCGTTACCGAGCCCCGCGACCGTCGAGATTCGGCGGATGATCCAGCGACGCAAACCGGTCCGGGCGAATCTTGAGGGCGGCGCAGTACCTTCCGCCGTTGCCCCACAGCGATGAATCCCTGAGATTTCAGTCTCAACGGAACTGTTCGTGCTTGGTCGTGCCGGGAGGACGGATGGCTCTTACGGAGGCATAGAGACGCGGAGAGAAGGCATCCGAAGTCTGTCTCGCTCAAGGGTTCAGCGGTTCAAGCCTACTTCCGTATGTCCGTAATTTCGCGGGTTCCGTGAGAGCCCTTCACGGTTGGGCTGTTGACCTGAACGACCTACGGGCGCGCCGAAAGAACTTCGCTTCAGCCCTTTGCGTCCTTCGCGGCCTCTGCGCGAGGAAAATCGGAATGCCTTGCAACCCTACCCGCAACCGAGCGCCGAACCCGAGATCTCTGTCCCCAACGAACTTCTCGGCCCAACCACGTCGTCACGCTGTCCACGATGAGGCGCCGTGAACGGCGCGCTCCGGAATCCACCCGTGGTGACAAAGGGAGCAAATCGCAGATCCCTGTCCCTTGCGAACTTCTGAGCGACGCGACGAAACTGACGTGCTTTCGTGACAGGAGGGATTGTTCTCGCGCGGAGGCGCAGAGAGCGCAGAGAGCGAGATGAAGCAGGCGAGACGATTCGAGATTTCTGACCCCAACGAACTTCTCGGCTCAATCACGTTGTCACACTGTCCACAATGAGGTGCCGTGAACGGCGCGCTCCGAAGGTCACAGCTTCACGCCGGGTTCAAACCACCAGCAGAATCACAGAAGTTCATGATTCTTCGCAGCCTTGGCGTGAGGAAAAGCAAAATGAACTTGCTCCAGCGCGTGGGTCGAATCCGAGACCTGACCTTGATTGGAGATGGTGCGCGCGGCGGGAGTTGAACCCACAACCTACGGCTCCGGAGGCCGGCACTCTATCCAATTGAGCTACGCGCGCAACCGCGACGGGATCCTGCCTCCGAGCCCGCCCTTCGGCAAGGAAATCCACGCTGTCTTAATGACGAGCCGTGCATCCCGATGTTGCCGGTGATGCAGGTAGGGCGCGTCCGTCCCGGCGCGCCGCCGGAGCATGATGTTTTGCATCCCGTGGGCGGCGGGCTGGGACAGGCCCGCCCTACCAACAACA
>VHDF01000173.1 GCA_016871495.1 Verrucomicrobiota bacterium
CATTCGGCGGACATCAACTCCACCGACAACGGGCGTCCTGCCGCGTCACGAAGGACGACTCCCAGGCCGTGAGGCGGGGCCTCGGCCAGTTTCTGGAAAAAGTTCGGAAATGTTTTTTTCACGCAGGCGGGATCTTTGAGGCGCATGTTGGGGACTTTCAACCCCAGAATCGCAAAACACATCGCGACGCGATGATCTCCGTACGTCTCGATTTCGGCGCCGCGCATCATGTCCTTCCGCGGCCGAACCTCCAGGGTGTCCCCGTGCTCCCGCACCTCCACCCCGCACTTCGTCAACTCGGTGCGCAAAGCCACGACACGCTCGCATTCCTGCACGCGCAATCTTCCCAAATCGGTGAAACAGACCGGACGTGATCCCAACGCCGACAGCACGATCGCGGTCATGATGCTGTCCCCCAAATCGGTCCGCCGGGAAACGCGCGCGGGGAGATCGAGCCACTTCGGAAATGCCGCGTCAATCTGCCAGCCGGAGACAGGCCAATGGGCCACCTTCACCGCGTCCACCACCCCGAACGTCGATTGCTGGACGAGGTTGGCTCCCCAAAAATAGCTCCCGCTCGAGGCGTCCGGTTCAATTTGAAACACGCCGCCCGAGGACGGAAAAACTCGTGTCAATTGCCGGGTCATCTCGACGTAAGACGACTCCTCTTCATTGTCTCCCTCCACCGCAACTCGCCACCTTCCCACACCAGCCGAAAGCAGCAAGGCCGAGGCAAACTGGGAACTCTCGGCGAGCGAAACGCGGCACGTTCCCTCCCGGGGTCCTCCTCCTCGAATGAGCGCGGGCAGCCTGTCCCCCGGCGCCTCAATGAGGTACCCCAACTCGCGCAACGCCGCAAAGAGAGCGCCTTGTGGACGCTGATGCATCCGTGGCACTCCGTGAATCCGATACCATCCCTCGCCCAAGCAAACGAAAGCCGACAGGAAACGTGCGGCCGTTCCGGCGTTGCCCGCGAAAAGTTCAACGGGGTTTGAAACCGTTCCACCGGCAGGCACTCGTCCACCCCATCCGCGCACCGTCAAGACGCGGTTGCAGGATTCGGAGGGATCGGACTCCACGGAGATTTCGAACCCGAGATGCCGCAATCCCTCCACCATGACCTGGGTGTCCTCGCTCCATAACGCGCCCTTCAGGGTCGTGCACCCCGGGGCGAGCGCCGCCAGGATCAACGCGCGATTGGTGATGCTTTTCGATCCGGGCACGCTCACCTCGGCATGAACCGGCGAGGCCAAAGGAACCACTTCGATGAAATCGGGCCATGCCATGATGCCTGGAAAAGCGCCTCAGACTTTGGCGGCATCGTCCGGGGACTTGGACGCGGAAGCCTCGATCCATTGGTCGCGCCGCTTCTTCGCCTGCGCGAAAAACTCGTGCAATCCCGGGCTGTTGCCCGCCTCCACCGCCTCGCGAAAGGCGGACAGATCTTCGATAAATACCCCCAGTGTCCGGAGCAGATGCTCGCGGTTGGCGAGCGCGATATCGCGCCACATTTCGGGCGAACCGGACGCGACTCGCGTGGTGTCCCTGAATCCCGAAGCACAGAGCGTGGCTTGCTCCTCGTTGTGGGCCGGGCTCAGCACGTAGTTGGCCAGAGCCGCCGCGGCGACATGGGGCAAATGACTCGTCCGCGCCACATACGCGTCATGCAGGTCGGGCGGAAGACTCTTGACGCGGCCACCCACGCTTTCCCAGAGCGTGGCGACAGCACGCAGCGCGTCGGCATCCGTGCTGGCGGTGGGAGTCACCACGCAGATGGATCCCTCAAAAAGTTTTTCCCGGGCAGCCGCGACTCCCATGAGTTCTCCACCGGCCATCGGGTGGCTGCCCACAAAGTGGCCTCGACTGCCCGATAGAATGCGCTCCATCTCGCGCACCACTTCCCCCTTCACACTGCCCACGTCCGTGACCACCGCGCCAGGTTCCAACCAAGGTTTGAAGGACTCGGCCAGGCCGGGCATTTGGGAAAGTGGCGTGCAAAGGATGATCAGGCCCGCACCCGAAACGGCCTCTTCAAGCTTCAGGGTGGCGTGATCCACGACCTTGAACTTCAAGCAATCGCGCTGGCTGGAGGGGCGGCGGACGAAGCCCGTCACGTGTCCGGCCAGTTGAAGGCGCTTGAGATCGAGCCCGAGCGAACCGCCGAGCAATCCCACGCCAATCAAGGCCACTTTCCGCCAATGCATGCGGCGGATGATGGGGTGCCCAAACCAAACTTCAACCTTGAAACCGCGCTGCGCCCGGGCACTGGAGTACCTGAAGATTGTCAGCCCGGACGAGGCGGCTTTCAGGAGCGCGGCTGGGTCGCAAGACCAGCCGCCGCAACGATTCCATCCCACATCCCGTGGCCCGTTCCATCCGCGCCGTGACAACAACCCCTGCGACCCGTTTCAGCACTTCCGCGCACCGAGCGTCCCCTTCGGAACACGCCGTGCGGGCGCCGGTGCATCCAGGGGTTGTCGGTGACCGGTTTGTCGTGGTCACGCAGACAGCCCTGTCTGCTGTGGCACAGGCGGCCCAGCCTGCGGGCGACGAAGGGAACCAGGCGCGTGAAGAGCATGGATGGGCCTTGTTCTTCACCCGCCGGGCCGACGGGCAGTCGGCGATACGGCAGGCTGGGCAGCCTGCGCCACACGACAGACCACTTCGGGATGCACGGTGCGGGCGCGGACGGAAAAGTTTCTCCTTGCCCGAGACCTTCCGTTGAGGGTCAATCGCGGGGTTGGTCGGAGAGGTGGCTGAGTGGCCGAAAGCGACGGTTTGCTAAACCGTTATACGGGTTAAACCGTATCGGGGGTTCGAATCCCCCCCTCTCCGCCAAATTTCACGAAATCCATGCCAAAACAGGGGTTTTTTCGTTTCCAGAGGGTGCGTGGTGCGAAGCAAGCGGGTGCAACGAGAGGAAAGAATTTGCCCGAAAGTGAACGGTTTTGGGCAAATATTTGGGCAAATCATTCACCCGCCGAGAAGGGGGCCTTCTACTTCACTCTGGCCTTTCTCGTCGGGGATCGCTTCGAAACAGGTGGCGGAGCGGATTTGATTGCCGGTTTACGGACTCTCGAAGAGCGCCGTTTGCGACGCTCCAAGAGATCATTACGAATCTTCGTGGTCTCGTCAGAAAAATGTTTCACAACTGCCTGAAGATCATCACCAATACCCCACTTACTTCCAATGATAGCTGCCACCTCCTCGTGTATTGGTGGATCCCATCGCCTTGCCTCCTCGTCCGTCAAACTCTTTCCCTCAAACGTTTTCTTCCTTAAATCCTTCAAGGCTGCGTCAACTCTGTAATCGAGTAGGCAGAATTTCTTCCCGCGGTAGGCACGTATAAAAAGAACTACGAGCCTGTTCAATACCTTTAAGAACTGCCATTGGACGCGTATCATCTCGCGGGATGGACCGCCACCCTCTATGGACGGATCTCGCAGATAGGCCTGAGTCGATTCAAACATTTGCTTAGAATATGGGGCACCCGCCAAATCCGTCGCCGGCTTGTTCACGTCGTCTTCCTTGAGCCAAATGAGGTCGACGCCCGTAAGACTAGAAATCAAATGTCCCAATCTGTCGCCAAGTTTGAGTTTTCCAAGTTCGATCGCTTGTATGGTGGGGACGGAACAGTCAAGCATCGAAGCCATTTCCTTTTGGGTCAGGCCAAGGAATGTCCGGAGCACGGCCAGCGTGTGACGTTGAGGTGATGGTCGCATCAGCGAAAACATACCATGTACGTTTTAAATATCTATGCTTTTAATGCGGACATGGACTAAAGATGAACGTCCGGTGAAAGGCCGGGTCAAATCGGAGCAGTGCGGAGCATGGTGCGCCGCGTCCGGTGCGGAAAGTGATCTCGATGAAATCTGGGATGAACGAGCTGGTTGTGAAGGGAAAGCTGGTGAGCGCGGGACAGTTGCTCGACGAACTGTTTCACCCGAACTGCAAGCCGAGCCTGCGCTGGCTGCGGTCGCAAACGAAGTCGAAGGCGATCCCGGTAGTTCGCATCGGGCATCTGGTGTTTTTCGATGTTGACATGGTTCGGGCGACGCTGGCCGGCAAGAACCTTGTCCGCCATCGCCTGTCGGCGCCCCCCG
>VHDF01000174.1 GCA_016871495.1 Verrucomicrobiota bacterium
TCGGGACAAACCGTTCGTTCACCTCTCAGGCGGCCAGCAACGCCGGTGTCTGCTCGCGCGGGCGTTGATGGATTCGCCTGCCGCCCTCTTGCTCGACGAGCCAACAGCCGGGGTCGATACCGAAGGTCAGCGGCAATTCTGCGTCATTCTGCGCGAGCTTTCCGCACAAGGCATCACGATTGTCCTGGTCAGCCACGACATCCCCCTCATCACCCAATACGCCCATCGCATCGCCTGCCTCGGCGTCACGCTGCACTGGCATGGCGCTGCGGGCGCGCTGGAACAGCACACCGTCCTCGACGCGTACCGTTGCGAACTGGAGCGATACCAAGTCGGCGATCCATGCATCATTTCGCATGGTCCCAGAGGGAAGCCCTGTTCATGACCCCCCGAACCACCAACATCATGACCCTATGAAAACAGCACCCGACAGTCCCATGAAGTTTCCCCTACGCGGCACACTCCTCGAGATAGAGGAGGGCGCACAGCTTCAGCCCAAGTTCGACGAACGCGGCCTCATCCCGTGCGTCACACAAGACGCCTCCACGCTCGAGGTGCTCATGGTCGGTGTGATGAACGCGGAGGCGCTGGGTCTCACCCTTGCCACCCGGGAGGCGCACTACTGGTCGCGCTCACGGCAGGAGCTCTGGCGCAAGGGCGAGCAGAGCGGCCTCGTCCAGCATGTCGAGCACGTGCTCATCGACGACGATCAGGATTGCGTGCTGCTGCGGGTGCGGATTGAAGGCGGCGCATCCTGCCATGTCGGCTACCGCTCGTGTTTCTTCCGTGAGGTCGCGCGACTAGGCCCCGGCCCGGACTTCGCGCTGAACTTTTTGGAAAAGGAAAAAGTGTTTGATCCCTCGAAGGTTTACCAGACTGGACAGGATGGCACACCGCTGGTGAAATCCCGAACACCGTCCTCATGACCACCGTGTTCAAACGCTTCTCGTTCGACGCCGCACACCGGCTGCCAGGACTCGTTCCAGGCCATCGTTGCGGGCGAATACACGGCCACACCTTTCATCTGGAGGTCCGGTGCGCCGGTCCCATTAACCCGCGCACGGGCATGGTCGTGGCCTACGAGGACATCAAGGCTGCTGTGGTGCCCGTGCTTGCCGATCTGGATCATCACCTGCTCAACGACCTACCCGGACTCGAGATTCCGACGACAGAAAACCTCGCCGCCTACCTCTGGCACCGGCTCCAGCCGACCCTGCCGTTGCTCTCCGAACTGCTGCTGCAGGAGACTGCGACGGCCGGCATTCTCTATCGCGGGCCGGAAACACAGGTCAGCGGCGGCAAACGACGCCGGCAGGATGTGGCCGTCCGCAGAGTTCAACCAAAGCGAACTACCAAAACATCAACATGAAAACACACAACACACTCGCACTCCTCATCACACTCATCATCGGCGTGAACGCCGCCGAACCGGACAAGGACGGCTGGCAGACGCTCTTTGATGGCAAGACGCTCACCGGCTGGCACGTCAGCAGCAAGACAGGCCATTCGCACACGAGCAAGAACACAAGCGGCGGTAAATGGGAGGTCGTGGACGGTGCCATTCACGGTTCACAGGATCAGCCCGGCAACGGCGGGATCATCATCACCGATGAGCAGTTCGGCGACTTCGAGGTGGTGGTCGAAATGAAGAACGATTTCGGCCCGGACAGCGGTCTGTTCCTCCGCAGCACCGAGGATGGCAAGGCCTATCAGGCGATGATTGATTACCACGGCGGAGGCAATCTGATGGGCATTTACGGCGAAGGTCTCGGCGGCAAACCGCACCTGCGCAATTACAACTTTGCGGGTGCGCCGACGCGCATCGAAGCCAAGGCCACGGGCAACCCGCAAACACCACTGCTCGTACTGCCCGAGGCGTGGGCGAGGTTCTGGCGCCACGGCGAATGGAATGAGCTGCGCGCCCGCATCACCGGCGGCACCAAGCCGACCATCACAACCTGGATTAACGGGGTGAAGTTCATGGAATGGACCGAAACCGAAGCACGCCACCCGGCGCGTGGGGGCATCGCTCTGCAAGTCCACGGCGGTGGCCGCCCCGAGGATTACGACGGGAAATATGTCCGGTATCGGGGAATCCGCGTGAGGAAACTCGACCCTGCAACTGCGAAGTAAACCTCACTCCTGTTCGCTATGAAGAACATTGGTATCAAACGCTCCACCTTCGTTCGCTTAATGGTCGCGGGCGCACTGTCCGCCCCCTTGGCCACGCGTCGAGCCATTGCAGCTGCGGGCGCACCACGCAAGCTCGTGCTCATTGCGGGCAAAGCCAGCCACGGGCCGGGCCTTCACGAGTTCCGGGCGGGAAACATCCTGCTCGAGAAACGGATGCGAGGCGTGCCCGGGCTGCGCGTCGAACTGCACGAACAAGGCTGGGTGCGGGACGAAGCCACCCTTGCCGATGCGGATGCGGTGGTGATTTTCTGCGACGGCGGTAAGAACCATCCCGCCATTCAGGATGGTCGGATCGCGCTACTCGAAAAACTCGTCCAGCGCGGCGCCGGCATCGGCATGATGCATTTCGGCGTCGAGGTGCCAGCGGAAAAGGGCGGAACGGAGTTCCGGCGCTGGATCGGGGGACACTACGAGCACCAGTTTTCCTGCAACCCGATCTGGGACGCGGCCTTCGAGCGCTTCCCCGACCACCCCATCGCCCGCGGAGTGCAACCCTTCACCATCCACGACGAATGGTATTTCAACATGCGCTTCGCCGAGGGCTTCGACGCCACCGGGCCGAAGACCATCAAGGGAGTGAAGTTCACGCCCGTGCTCGTCGCGAAGCCGTCCGACGCCACCCGCGACGGACCCTATGTGTATCCCAAGGGCCCCTACCCGCATATCCAGGAAGCGAAAGGCCGTCCGGAAGCCAAGCTGTGGGCCGTCGAACGCCCTGATGGCGGGCGCGGCTTCGGCTTTACCGGCGCGCACTTTCACAAGAACTGGCAGCAGGACGATTTCCGCAAGACGATCCTCAACGCGCTGTGCTGGGTAAGCAACGTCGAGGTGCCCGCTGGCGGCATCACTTCCGCCGCCGTGAGCGACGACGAACTGATGCAAAACCTCGACCCCAAGAAGTAATGGGACGCCGGCTTGCCTCCCTATGAACCTCCCTGCCAAGAGACAGCGGGCTCACCATGCCCGCCCGCCACGTCGCCACACCAGGTCCGTTGCCACCACGTCCGGCTGCCCAACCTGTGGACCGAACTGTTTGGATCTCGCCGCCCTGGTGGAATCCTCGGAGCTGCGCGAGCGCATCCGCGAGTTGAAGCGTGCACTGGCCGTGGCTCTTGGCGCGGAAGACTTGGCCGCCTGCCGCGCTGCGCGGGACGAATTGAGCGCGCTACTGGCCAAGTCCGGCAGCGAAGACACTCCCGAGACCGGTCCTGTGACTGTCCTTCAATCTGCACCCCGCCAGCGCGCCGTAGCCTGTGCTTCTAGACCCGTCAAGGGAAGCCTTCGTGCCAGGAAACGAAACCGGAAGAACTCCACCAGCCCTCAGGGCCTCGCCCCGATCCCGCCTGGTGATAAGCGGCTAGAGCCACTGGAGGGGAAGTGGAGATGATGGCCATGAGTCCATCACTGGAATTCGAGCGTGTGCTCGAACTCGAACCTGATTTTGAACCCGCTCGCCTAAACCTCGCCGACGCCCAGCGCTCCCTCACCGCATGAAATCTCCCGAACCACCACCCCTTCCGCAAACCCCCGCGGGCGAGCACATCGCGATCCTCTCTTGCATCCACGGCAACATGGCCGCACTCGAAGCCGTGTGGGACGACCTCCAGGCACGCAAAGTTGACCGGGTCATCTGTCTAGGCGACCTCGTCGGCTACGGCCCGTGGCCGCGCGAAGTCATCGACTTCGTCCAGCGGCACAACATCACCACAGTGCGTGGATGCTGGGATGAGGGCATCGGCCTCGAACGCTCGGATTGCGGCTGCAGCTGTGGGAGCAAGAGGTGTTTGCGCTGCTCCTGGGCGCAGGCAAAATCAACGACGAGGTCGTCGCCAACATCCGTTCCTGGAAACATTCGGGCTTCAGCGTGGACCAGAGCGTGCGCTTGGAGGC
>VHDF01000175.1 GCA_016871495.1 Verrucomicrobiota bacterium
AGCAGCATGACCCTCGCCGCGATGGTCCTCCCTGCCTACGAACATCGATTCCAGCTATGCAACAACGAGTCTTCAACGTTCTGCTTCTCACTCTTGGTGTCATCGGGCTTGCGTCGGCAACCCGGATGGATGCCGCAACCGCTGCCACGACTGCCCCGCAATGGCAGGAGGTCGAACTCACTTTCACCGCCACCCGCGACACGGCCAATCCTTACACAGATACCGACGCCTGGACGGAGTTCACCCACGACGACGGCACGAATCTGCGCCGGCCGATGTTCTGGGATGGTGGCCGGACGTTTCGGGTTCGTTTCGCCTCGACGAAATCAGCGGGCACCTGGCGCTGGATCTCCTCCGACCGCGACCGCGATGCCGGCTTGAACGGAAAGTCCGGGACACTTGCCGCCGCACCTGCCGCGTCGGCGCCCGCGACGATCTTCACGCGGCATGGCTTTTGGAGCATCCCGTCCGGCGGCCGGAATCTGGTTCATGCCGATGGCCGGGCACGGTTGTTGTGCGCGGACACGCCCTGGGCGCTGCCGTGGCGGGCCACCATCGAACAGGCGGAAACCTACGCGCGCGACCGCCAGGCCAAGGGCTTCAACGCCGCCCTGCTCATGACCGTGCAGCCGGACATGGACTGCAAAGGGCCACGCTCGCGCACGGAGGACCTGGGCTTCGACGTCGGGTTCGAGGATTTGCCGCAGGGCGCCTTGCGCCAGTTGCGCCCTCAGTATTTCCAGATGTTCGACCGGCTCACCGGCATTCTCGTGGCGCACGGGATCGCGCCGGTTTACCAACCGGTCTTTCACGGCTACGGCTGGAAAGGCCGCCGCGTGGCCGGCAACGTCGTCAGCGCGGAGGACTACGCCCGCTACTGCCGGTATCTCGTCGCCCGCTACGGCGCCCGGCCCGCGATCTGGCTGGTGGGAGGTGATGGTCCAGCGACGGATCCGGCGATCGTCGCTCAGTTGGATCGCGCGGGGCAGGTCATCGAGGAATGGGACGCCTACCGGCAGCCCACAGGCATACACTATTCGCCGCACGCGCTGTATCGCACTCATCAGGACAAGGCCTGGCTCGACTTCCAGTGGTGCCAGACCGGTCACGGTGGCGAGCATGTGCCGGAACGTGTGGCCGACATGTGGCGCAACACGCCCGTCAAAGCGGTGGCCAATGGCGAGCCGACCTACGAGAACATCGGCAAGACCGGTCGCGGCGCCGGTTGGTGGCAGGGCCATGAAGCCTGGTGCAATCTGACCGCCGGCAGCACGATGGGGTTGGTCTATGGGGCTGGCAGTCTCTGGCAATGGCGGCTGCATGCCAAGGAACCCGACCACGCGGATTGGTGTACGGCACCCGACGCCGGCTGGCGCGAGGCGCTCGACTTCGAAGGTTCACGTTATCCCGGCATCGCCGCGAAGATCTTCGACGGGCTGCCCTTTGCCGAGATGCAGCCGAACTGGACCTATACCTATGGCAAGCGCGGTTTGGCCTTGCCGGGCAAACTATTCGTGCTCTATCTGCCCGACGGGGGCGGAACAGGAATCACATCGCTCGAAGTGCCCCGCGCGTATCGCATTTACGATCCGCGGTCGGGGGCGGAAGTGGGCAAGGGACTTCTGCCGGACAGCGCGCCCGCCCAGTTCAACAGCGGGTCCGGTGAACCGCGCGTCGTGGTGTTCAGGTCGAGCGACCGGAACCCTTGAGTCTCCTGCCCGCGGAGAACACAACGCTGAAACCAACCCTCCATCTCTGCGGGAACGCCGCGGCCCCTGTCCTAAGTTTAATCGCCTACCCCTTTGAATTGCCCCGGAACTGTGTCGGGGTAACCCCTGCCACGGCACGAAATGCCCGAGCGAACGCACTCTGATCGCAGTACCCGCAGGCCAAGGCGATGTCTGCAACAGACTGACCGGTCTCACGCAGCAGGCGGGAGGCGGTGGCAATTCTAGTCTTGGCGATGAACTGACTGGGAGTGAGGCCGAAATAGCGCTTCATCAACCGGGCGAGACACGGTGGGGAAAGTTTCGCCCGCCGAGCAAGCGAAGAGGGGCTCACAGGTGCAGAGACATCGTTCTGAAAGTGATCCAGCGCGGCGGCGACCTCCACCGGGATGTCGTGAGTCCCGATCGGTGCACGCACGTCGCGCGAAATGCCAATCAGGCCGATGATTCGGGCGCCGACCTCCCGCATCGGCAGCTTGGTGGTGAGGCATCAGCCCGGTTTGTGCGGGGCGTACCAGTGCAGCTCCAGATGATTCAGAAGCGGGCGGCCGGTGCGCAACACGACGGCATCCTGCGCGGAAGGGAGGAGGCCAAACTCACCGGGGCAGATGTCGCAGGGAAGCTGGCCGAGCACCTGCGCCTTGTCGTGCAGCCCGTGAATTTCCACGAGTGAATCGTTCACCGTGAGGTAGCGGCCATCGGCGCCCTTGATAAAGAAGGCGACGTCTGGCGCCTGATCAAACAGCTTCTCCAGCAACGCCGCCTCCACCGAGTCGACGGTTCCTGGCAACGCTGCGGAGGAATGCTTGGTTGTGCGAGTTTTCACGTCGGAGCGAAGTAATAATGCAAGACGCCGGAGGAGGCGACAGGATACCTTAGCGCCATGAAAACGACTCGTCGGCTCGTGCTTGCGGCAAGCCAGGCCCACATACACCACGACTCGAGATTCGAATGACATTCTTGCGGTCCAGCCAACCCACCTCTGCCGCATCACGGGGCAGGGCAAGGGTCCGCGTGACGGGGATCCTGTCGCGGCTCACCCTCGGCGTCATGCTCCACTTGGGTGCCGCTTCGGCCGGGTTTGCGAAGGCGATCGTCGCCGGCCTGGCTTCCAGCCATCTCGATGCGGAGCTGAAGGGACAAGTGCTGATCGAGGAACTGAACTGTGCGGCTTGTCATGCCAGCGAGGCTTCCCTCAAAGCCCGCTCGAAATATGCACCCCGGCTGGCGGAGGTCGGATCGCGAGTGAACCCGAGTTATCTGGAGTCGTTCATTCTCAATCCGCACGGGACCAAGCCCGGCACCACGATGCCGGACGCGCTTGCATCGCTGGACACGGCCGGGAAGAGGCAGGCCGCAAGAGAACTGACGCACTTCCTGCTCTCGCTTAAGCCGAACGACTTTTCGTTGGCGCCACCCGATGCCGTGGCTGCGCAGCACGGGAACCGGCTGTTTCATTCGCGCGGATGCGCGGCGTGTCATTCGCCTCGCGACGAGCAGGGAAGGGAGTTGCCTGCCAAGGCCTCCGTTCCGCTGGGCGCGTTGGATCGGAAATACAGTTTCAAGAGCCTGCTCGAGTTCCTCCGCCAGCCGCACGCCAGCCGGCCATCAGGACGAATGCCGGACCTGCGTCTGCCGGGCCGGGAACTCGAACGCATCGCCCACTATCTTCTCCAGGACATCCGCGTGCCGGGGAACCTCAATTACACGTTGTATCGCGGCGACGTTTGGGAGGGCCTGACGAGCGACAAAGTCGTCGCCGAGCGAGCCGGGCAGGTGAGGGATTTCGACCCGGCTCATTTCGGCAAGCTGTCGCAACACACGGCTCTGGTGTATGAGGGTTGGCTGAAGGTGGAAACCGCGGGCACTTACAGATTCTTCCTCACGCTGAACGGGGGCTCGCTCGAAATCGGCGGCAGAACGTTGGCGAAGGAGGCCCCGAGCGATCGACGCGGGGTGAAGTCACTGCAGGCCGTGGTGAAACTCAATGCAGAACCCCAGCCGTTGCGATTCACCTATTTCCACACCGGCCGTGAGGCGAAGCTGAAGCTGGAAGTGGAGGGGCCGGGTTTGCCGAGAGGTCCGATTCCCGCCGACATGCTCTCGGTTTCCAAGGAACCCATTCCGGCATTCGAGCCGCTCACGGTCGATTCAGGACTGGCTGGGCGAGGTAGGGAACGATTTGGACAGCTTGGCTG
>VHDF01000176.1 GCA_016871495.1 Verrucomicrobiota bacterium
ACTTCATCCTCGACCGCCTCGCCGAACTTGTAGGTGTGGATGTAGCTCCCGAAAACTTCGAGGCTGGTTTGCTTGTCCTGCTTGAGCAACGGCGTGCCGGTGAAGCCGATGAATACCGCGCCGGGCAGCATGGCTTTCATCGTCTTGTGCAGCTTGCCGCTCTGCGTGCGATGGCACTCGTCCACGAACACGAACAGTTCACCCACCGACTTCGTGGGCTGCTTCTTCAGTTCCTCAAGGAACGCGTCGAAATCATCCACGCCCTTCCGCCCGAACTTGTGAACGAGCGAGCAGAGCAGGCGCGGCTTGGCCTGGCCCAGGTGCGCCATGAGGTCCGCCCCGCTGCTGGTGCGATAGATCGCCTCGCCCGCTTCCGTGAAAACCCGCTCGATCTGTTTGTCCAGTTCATCGCGGTCGGTGAGGATGAGCACACGGGCGTTGGGCAGGTTTTCCAGAATCCACTTTGCCAGCAGCACCATCACGATGCTTTTGCCGCTGCCCTGCGTGTGCCAGATGATGCCGCCCTCGTAATTCTTCACCCGTGCCTGGGCCGCCTTGATGCCAAAATACTGATGCACGCGCGGCAGCTTCTTGATGCCGCCATCGAACAGCACGAAGTCGTGCAGCAACTCGATGAGCCGGTCCTTGCGGCACATCTTGAGCAGATATTTGTCCAGCTTGAAGCGCGTGTCGTCCGCCTCGTCCTCCTTCCATTTCAGGAAATACTTCTCCTCCGTGCCGATGGTTCCGAAACGCAGCCCTTCCGAATCGTTCCCGGCGAACACAATTTGCACCGTGGCAAAGAACCACTCGTGAAACATTTTCTGCTGGTTGGAAAGCAACTGCCGGATGCCGTCGCTGATGGAGACGTAGCTGTTCTTGAGTTCAATCACCGCCACGGCGATGCCGTTGACGTAAAGCACAAGGTCGGGCCGGCGTTCGTTGTCGCCACGCAACAGCACTTCCTCGACGATGACGAAATCGTTCTGCTCCGGCTCCTTCCATTTGATGAGATTGACCGTCTCCGTGACCTTGCCCGCCTCGATCTTCACCGGTACGCCGTAGCGGAGCAGCGAATACACCGCCTTGTTGTTCTCGTAGAGGCTGCGGTTCGGGTTGGTGGCCTCGGTGCGCAGCAGGTAAATCGCCCGGCTTATCTGTTCCGGCGCGTATTTGCACTTCGTCAGCCAGGCCGTAAGCAACTCCTCCTCGATGTTGCTGTTGTCGCGGTCGCTGCGGTCGCCGAGGAAACGGTAGTTGAGTTCATCGCGGAACAGGGCAATCACCCGGTTCTGCGTCACGCGCTCTGGTTTGCCGATGCCGCTCATGACTTCGTGGGTTTGGGTTTGCGCCGGCTCGGCAGCTTCTTCAAGTCCTTCACCGCCTTGTCAAAATCCAGATCCACGGCGCGCGGCTGCGCATCCAGCAGCTTCCGGTAGGGGTCGTATTCCAGCTCCGCCTTCATCTTCGCCTGCTCGGCCGTGATTTTGCCCGCGTGATCCAGCAGCTCGTGTTCGGAGAGCTTCAGAAACTCATCCAGCTTCGCGATCCAGTCCCGCATCGGCATCACCTTGCGTTGCAGCGCGCGCAGTTCGGCAAACTCGATGCAGGCGTTCACGATCCGGTTCAGCGTGCCGAGTTTCTCCGCGCCGAGGTAGTTCTTAGCGATGGACACATCCTCCTTGCGGATGATGCCGCCGGGCCGCGTCGTTAGCAGTCCCATGAAGGGCTTCGCCGCATCCACCCGTGCGTGGATCACCTCCGCCGCCGTCTGGCCGTGTGCCGCCCAGTGCATCTTGTTCTGCACCGTGGCGAAGAACTGCTGCGACATCTCCGTGTTCGGCGTGTAGTCCACGCTCGTCGCGTAAATATCCAGCACCTTCTGGTAAAAGCGCCGCTCCGATGACCGGATGTCCCGGATGCGCTCCAGTTGCTCGTCAAAGTAATCCTTCTGGCCCTTGCCCGGCGGATTCTTCAGCCGCTCGTCGTCCATGGTGAAACCCTTCACCAGATACTCGTTCAAGCGTCCGATGGCCCACCGCCGGAACTTCGTGCCCCGGTGGCTGCGCACCCGGAAGCCCACGGCGAGAATGGCGTCCAGATTGTAGTGTTCGATTTCCCGCGCCACCTCCCGGCGGCCCTCGGCTCGAACTATTCGATAATATCGAATAGTTGCCTCCGGGCGCACCTCTCCCTCGGCAAAGATCGCCTTCAGATGGTAATTCACCGTGTTCACGCCGATCTCGAACAACTCCGCAATGAGTGCCTGCGTGAGCCAGACCGTTTCATTCTCAAAGCGACACTGGATGCGTGTCCGCCCGTCCTCCGTCTGATAGAGGATGATTTCAGATTGGGGCAATGGCTCGTCGTTCATGACTGATTCAATCAAAGTATTGCGGGTCATATTCGACTCCGGCCTTGTTCAGCATCTCCACCAGTTCTTCGCGGAACGATTTCGCCCGGTGATGCTCCTCCTGATTGGCGATGTAATGCCGCACCGCCTCCCGCGAGGTCGCGCTGACGGTAAACGCGGCGTAACCCTCCTGCCAGGCGAAGGCGCGCAAACCGATTTCATCACGCACCCATGTCGAGGCTGCCTTTTTCAATTCGCGCATGACATCCGCCAGGCAATGCGTGGCCTTCAAGCCGACGAACAGATGAACGTGGTCGGCCACGCCGCCGATGCCTTCGGGAAAACCGCCCAGCCCGCGAATCGTCCCGCCGAGATAGTCGTGCAGACGCGCCCGCCATTCGGACGCGATGAGAGGTTCGCGATTCTTGGTGGAGAACACGAGATGGTAATGCAGGCTCAGGTAGGTCGAGGACATCCGATTATGTTGGCGTTGAGAACATTGTTCCAAAGCGCGGGTGAGGCTGGCATCCCTCCGGGATGCGGGATTGATTTCGACCGGTGTCCGGTGGTGTCGCTCGTTCCTCGCTCGACCACCGGCTAATGGCTGAGAACCCTCCGGGTTCGGGAACGGCCATCTCAGCGAGTCGGGGCGAACGCAATGTGGCGACGGGAACGATCATCCCGGTGGGATGCCAGCCATTAGCCGGGGGTTGAGCGACGCGATACCCCCGGTATCCAGACGAAATGGACACGACCCCGGCATGGGTCGCAGCCGCCTTCGGATTCAAAACGGGAATCGGTTTCATATAAGGCGCGTTTTGCCGGTGAGGAGTTCCTGCATCATGGCCTGCTTGAGGGCGCGGGTCTTCTCCCGCCGCTGCTCCAACGCCGCCAGCTCCAAGTCCATCTCCGTCAGCACCTCGGCGATGGCGGTTTGTTCGGCACGATCCCCTGGCAGCCGAATCTGAAATTCAGCGAGTGGGCCTCTGACGATTTGCGGCTGGCCCGATCCCGTCACAAGAACCGAGAAATCTTGTGACTTCAGTAGGTGAAACATGAAGTCCAGATTCACCGACTTGTTCCTGTCCATATTGATCACCATCGCATTGCCTGTAATCCACGAGAACTGCTCGGTTCGATTGACTGTGCCGCAGTTGCCCCGGCAAGAAATCGTGATTTGCGAAGTGGAGTGGTTGTATCGGGAATAGCGTCCGATTATCCCGTTTGCACCGTAGACCGGGAAACCGTCTTCCGTGAACAGAGATTGGCCGATGGTTTCCGACTGATAAAGTTGAGCCAAGTCTCCAAGCTGCTTCACCTCCCACTCGCCGTGGAAGCCGGGGAGGCGGGTTTGGCCGGTGAGGAGTTGCTGCATGGCGGCCTGTTTGAGGTCGCGCTTCTTGGCGATGAGCCGGTCCAGCCCGCCCAGCAGCCCATCCACATCGCTCAACGCCTCCGCGATGGCGCGTTGTTCGCCCACTGTCGGAGGCAT
>VHDF01000177.1 GCA_016871495.1 Verrucomicrobiota bacterium
TGAAGCCACGTGCGGCTGGTGTTTTGCTCGCGCCTGCGACGCGAAGACCCGCTGGTGATCCGCCCCGCGCCTGCGGCCGCAAACCGCGCTTGGTAACGGGCCAACCCTTCGGTATCCTCACCCCAACGATGCACTGGATCGCCCCATCCGAAAAAGACACCGACAACCCGCCGTTCAACGTCAACGCCGTGGACAAAGCACCATTGGAAACCCAGCCCCCAGCACCTTAACTCATGTTTGAACAAGCCTTCCGCAACATCGACGACGCCCTCCGCAAGGAAGCCGGCTGCGCCACGGAACTCGACTACGCCGAGCAAACCTCGTGGCTGCTCTTCCAGCTCCAGCAGACCTTCGCCGACTCGCCCAAGAGCTGGAGCGTGGACGCGAAGGGCATCGACCCCGCCACCTTTGACCTCTCGGTGAAGAACCCCAACGGTGGCGAGACCGTGACCCACCGCAGCCCGCAGGAAATCATGGCAGAAATCGCCGCCCTCGACGCCGAAAGCGCCGAAGTGCTGGCCGGCATCAGGAAGCTGCTATGAAAAACGATGGGAAGAATCCGAAGAAGGGGACACCGGGCGATCATCCGTCGCCTGAATCCCATTCCTCCCATGAAGAGCATCCGATCATCCCCCCGCGCGGCGATTACCAGACCCTCCACTCCTTCCACAAAGCCGAGGTGGTCTATGACCTCACCTTCCGCTTCGCGCACAAGCATCTCGCCAAAGGCGACCGCACCATTGACCAGATGATCCAGGCCGCCCGCTCCGGCAAAAAGAATTTGCTCGAAGGCAGCAAAGCCGCCCTCACCTCCAAGGAAACCGAGATCAAGCTCACGAGCGTCGCCCGCGCCAGCCTGGAGGAAGTGCTCGACGACTACCGCGACTACCTCCGCGTGCGCGAGCACCGCGAGTGGGACAAGGATTCCAAGGAAGCGCTCTATGTCCGTCGGCTTGGGCGCAAAGTCCCGCAGACCTACGAGCTTTACCGCGAGTTCGTGGACACCCGCCCGCCCGAGGTGGTGGCCAACATCGCCATCTGCCTGATTCACCAGGCGAACTACCTGATTGACCAGCAACTGCGCCGTCTGGAAAAGGACTTCCTCGAACAAGGCGGCCTGCGGGAGCGCATGTTCAAGGCCCGCCTCCAGCACCGCCGCCAACACCCGCCCAAGCCATGACCCATAACCATCCCATCTCTCCCATGCGTCACATGGCTCGCCCGCGGGCTTCGCGGAGTTATGCGAGGTGTTCGCCGATGGTGATTGGGTCGAAAGCAAAGACCAATCGTCGGAGGGCATTCGCCTTATTCAGACTGGCAACGTGGGCGACGGCATCTTCAAAGACCGCGCCGAGAAAGCTCGTTACATCTCGGAGGCCACGTTCAAGCGTCTGCGATGCACGGAAATCTTCGAGGGTGATTGCCTCATCTCGCGCTTGCCTGATCCAGTCGGGCGAAGCTGCCTACTGCCGGACACCGGCGAGCGGATGATCACCGCCGTTGATTGCACGATCGTTCGCTTCAAACGCGCCGCGTATCTGCCGGAGTTCTTCAACCTCTATTCGCAGTCAGACGAGTATCTCGCCACGGTTGCGAAAGAATGCACGGGCACGACTCGAAGCCGCATTAGTCGGAGCAACCTTGCGCTGACGCCAATTCCCGTCCCCCCGCTGGCGGAGCAGCAGCGGATCGTGGGGGTGCTGGACGAAGCGTTTGCCGGGCTGGCC
The DNA here is from genome assembly GCA_016871495.1 of Verrucomicrobiota bacterium. Lineage (NCBI taxonomy): Bacteria > Pseudomonadati > Verrucomicrobiota > Verrucomicrobiota bacterium. The sequence goes on from VHDF01000177.1 coordinate 1,728, forward strand.
ACCGCCCAAGCCCACGCCGCCCAGAACCTCCAAAACGCCCGCGCCCTCTTTGAAAGCCACCTCCAATCCGTCTTCACCCACCGCGGCAAAGGCTGGGTGGAAACAACGGTTGGGGAAGCGACTGGCGGTGTTTTCACAGGCCCGTTCGGGTCGCTGCTTCACAAGAGCGACTACGTGGAAAATGGAATCCCATTGGTGAATCCAGCCCACATCACAGATACTGGCATCGAACCGGACTTCTCGAAAACCGTATCGAAAGAGACGGCGAAGCGGCTCGAGAATTACATCATGAGCGAGGGCGACATCGTCATCGGGCGGCGGGGCGAAATGGGTCGCTGCGCGGTTGTCACCGACGCTGAGGATGGATGGCTCTGCGGAACGGGCAGCTTCTTCATTAAGCCTTCTGCCAGATGCGAATCTCGGTTCTTGGTCCGACTTCTTCGCGCGCCTGCCTCTCGCGTTGCTCTTGAGAAGCTCGCAGGCGGTGCAGTGATGCCGAACCTGAGCAACACTGCACTCGCGGGGCTTCCCATCAGTTTGCCTTCCATTGAACGACAGCGGGAAGTCATCGAAGAACTCGACGCCCTCGCCGCCGAAACCCAACGGCTGACGCGGCTCTACGAGCAAAAGCAGGCGGCGCTGGCGGCGTTGAAAAAGTCGCTCCTGCACCAAGCCTTCACCGGAGAACTCTAATCATGCCCGCTTCCCGCTCATCTCCCGTAGTGGTCGGCATTGATGTCGGCGGCAAAAAGAAGGGGTTTCATGCCGTGTCGTTGGAGGGCAGCAGCTACCGGGATCAGTTGGACACCACCAACACCGCTAAACTGGTGCAGTGGTGTGTAAACGACATGCGCGCCACGGTGATTGCCGTGGACGCCCCGTGCCGCTGGAGGGTGAACGAAGAAGGGCGGCTGGCAGAGCGGGAGTTGATGCAACAAGGCATCTTTTGTTTCTCCACGCCAACTTCTGAGGTGGCTCACCGACCGCATCCGACCAATTACTTTGACTGGATGCTGCGCGGCGAGGCTCTTTACCAAGCGCTGCATCCGACTCACCCCGTGTGCGAAGCCTGGCCAACCCGGAGGAAGCACTATTGCTTCGAGACCTTTCCCCACGCCATTACGTGGCATCTGCGCGACGGCAACGCGAATGCCAAGCAGAAGCGCACGCAACGCCGTCAGTTGCTCGAACAACACGGAATCAGCACCGACCTGCTGACCAACATTGACTGGGTGGACGCCGCGCTGTGTGCGCTGACGGCGGACATGGCGGCACGCGGCAGGCGAGTCCACCCTTTCGGTGACCCGAAAACCGGATTTATCATCGCGCCAGCCCGAACATGAACGAAGCCGAGACCCGAGCCGAGTTGATTGACCCCGCCCTCCAGGCGGCGGGCTGGGGCGTGGTCGAGGGCAGCCGCATCCGGCGCGAGTATCTCATCAGCCCCGGCCGCATCGAGGGCCGGGGGCGACGCGGCAAGGCGCTCAAGGCGGATTACGTCCTCGAATATCGCAACACCAAGCTCGCGGTGGTCGAAGCCAAGGCGGACACGGAGGAAGTCACGGAAGGCGTCGGGCAGGCGAAGGATTACGCGGGCAAACTGGCGGTGCGCTATGCGCTCGCCACGAACGGCCATGGCATCTACCGCAGTGACATGGACACCGGCGCGGAGGGGGAAATCCCGTGCTTTCCCACGCCGGATGAACTGTGGAGTTTCACCTTCGCCCAACAGGATGCGTGGCGGGATCGGTTCGCCGCCGTGCCCTACGAGGACAAGGGCGGCTCCCATCCGGGCCGGTATTACCAGGACGTCGCCATCGAACGCGTCTTGCAGGCCATCGCCGCCAAGCGCAATCGCATCCTGCTCACCCTGGCCACCGGCACGGGCAAGACGTTCATCGCGTTTCAGATCGCGTGGAAGCTGTTTCACTCGCGCTGGAATCTTTCCGGCGAGCCGACACGGAGGCCGCGCATTCTCTTTCTCGCCGACCGCAACATTCTGGCGAATCAGGCTTACAATGCGTTCTCGTCGTTCCCCGAAGATGCGATGGTGCGCATCAAGCCGGAGGACATCC
>VHDF01000178.1 GCA_016871495.1 Verrucomicrobiota bacterium
TCAAACATGCTTTCAAAATTGCCGGCACCCGATCCGCCTGCTTCGCCGGAGCCGTCCTCGCCATCGCAGGTCTGGCCTCCTGCCAGCTCCTCCCTTTCCTTGAGTTGCTGCAATGGTCCCAGCGCGATACGGGTTTCGCCCGAACCGCCTGGTCGATGCCGGGAACAGGCTGGGCCAATTTCATCGTTCCGCTCTTCCACTGTTTCCCAGCCAACCAAGGGGTCTTCTTCCAGTATGAACAATGGTGGACTTCGTCTTACTATGTTGGGCTTGGCATTCTGATGCTGGCCATCCTCGGCGGCTGGACCGCGCGAAACAGCACGGTGATCGCACTCGGGGGTCTGGTGCTGCTTTCACTCATCATGGCCCTCGGGGACGAGGGCGTGCTCTATCAGTGGATGCGTGAGGCCTTGCCCCAGCTTGGTTTTCTGAGGTTCCCCGTAAAGTTTGTCGTGATTCCGGTGTTCGCTATTCCGCTTCTGGCCGCCTGGGGCGTTGCCGCTGTTGAGCGATCCGCCCGGACTGGGACCGAAGCTTGGTCGAAAGCGTCTCGCTGGTTATGGATGGGCCTGCCCGTTCTGGTCCTGAGCGGCTTCCTCGTCTGGTTCGCACGGCAGTATCCCATGCCGTTCGATGATACGGCGGCGATGATGAGGAGTGCCCGTGACCGCCTCATTCTCCTGCCCCTCCTCATCATCGCGCTCGTGGCTTGTTCAAAAGCCTCCCTCCCTCACCGACAAACGTTCTGGATGATCGGAGTCAGCGTCCTTCTTTGGCTCGACTTTGCCAGTCACGCGCCGCGGCAAAACCCCACCCTTTCGCCCAAAGCGTACGAACCCGGATTGCTCAGACTCGACCCCCCTCCGGTCCATGGCGGCAGCCGGGCCATGATCAGTCCCGAAGCCGACGCCAAATTCAGGCTGACTTCCACCACCGAAGGACTCCACCAATACATCGGCAACCGACTCGGCCTGTTCAGCAATTGCAACATGCTCGACGGCATCCCCAAGATCAACGGCTTCTTCTCCCTCTTCATCCGTGAATCGGAGGAAATACGGAACCATTTCTACAATCACTTGGATTGGAAACGCTCGGCTCCACTCCTCGACTTCATGGGCGTCGCCTACATCACCAAGCCGGAAAGCCTCTTCGATTGGATCCGCCGCACCAACGCGCTTCCTTTCATCACCGGCGGCCAGCACCCGGCCTTCGTTCCTCAGGGCAAGCCAAGTCTGGACCGAATCCTGGATCCGGACTGGAACCCGCGGGCGATCGCCTTTCTTTCCCTCGAAGCCTCAAATCGATTATCCGGCAAGACGTGGCAACCCGTCGAAATCTCCCACCTGCAGGCTTCCACAAGCGCCTTGAGCTTCTCCGCGCGGTCTTCAGGCGATGGACTGGTCCTCATCGCCCAATCCTGGTACCCCGCTTGGCGCGCCCGCAGGAACGGCGAGCTCATTCCCGTGGAGAAGGCGAACCACGCCTTTCAAGCCCTGGTCCTTCCTCCTGGAGAACATCAGATTCAATTGAGTTATGAAGATCACTCATTTCGTCGCGGCTCGGTGGTCTCAAGTCTTACCCTGGCCGTCCTGGCCGCATGGGGCCTCTTCCTCGGGTTTCGGTCCAAATCAAAGCAGCATTCGCTGCGGTCATGAGCCACGAACTTCGCCTCCATCGCGACCCTTGGATTCTCCGTTTCGGAGTCTTCTTATTCCTTCTCCAGTTAGCCATTTGGCCCCAAGTCATCGCCGGAAGAAAATCCCTCTGCTTCCGCGATTACGGACTCTTCGGCTTCCCCCTCGCCGAATTCCACCGCACCGCGTTCTGGGAAGGAAGGCTGCCCCTGTGGAACCCCTACAACGAATGCGGTGTTCCCTTTCTCGCCCAATGGAACACTCTCGCCCTCTACCCCGGTTCGCTCATTTACCTCTTTGGACCACTGCCCTGGTCTCTCGACTGGTATTGCTTGGCCCACCAATGGCTTGCCGGGATGGGCATGTTCGTCCTCTGCCGGCGATGGATCGGCGGGACCGTTGGCCCCCTGGTCGCCGGCGTGGGTTACGCCTTCGGCGGCCTCACGATGAGTTGCGTCTTCTGGCCCAACAATATCGCCGCCCTGGGCTGGATGCCTTGGGTCATTCTCCTCCTGCCCAAAGCCATTGAATCCAAACACACACCCAGCCGCCCTCCCATCAGAGAACCATGCATCTCCCGCTCGGCTTGGTTGCTGCCTGCCGTCGCCACGTTACAAATGCTCTGTGGCGCGCCTGAAATCACTTTGATGACTTGGATCGTCGGTGCCTCCGCCAGTCTTGCGTTCCTCCCCCCTCCACACTGGCTGGCTGGCTTGGCCAAGATCGTGGGATTCTTTGCCTGCACCCTGGTCCTCTGCGCCGTACAACTCCTTCCTTTCTTCCATTTCCTCGGCCTCTCCCAGCGCGACGCTCAGTTCAGCGCCGGCGAATGGTCGATTCCCGCCCTGGGCGCGGTGAATTTCTTCCTGCCCTGGTTCCAAAGTTACCAGTCCATCCATGGACTCCCCCTCCAGTATGGCCAATACTGGATCCCCACCTACTACGCGGGAGTGTTCATCGTCGGCGGCGCCATCCTGAGTTTCTTCACACGGACCCCCACCACAACTCCCCGGCTCACCCTCATCGCGTTGGCCGCCGGCAGTGTCCTCATGGCGATGGGAGACGAGGGACATCTCTATCGCTGGGTGCGGACCGCATTCCCCCAACTCGGAGTGATGCGATTCCCCGTGAAATGGCTCGTCATCACGGCCTTCAGTCTCCCCGTCCTCGCCGCGACTGGATTGAATGCGCTGTTCCAAATGGAACCTCGGCCCGCAAGAAACAGGGTCGTAGGCTTGGCGATCATCGGGGTTTCCCTCCTCGCTCTTTTTGCCTGGATCGATGTCCTTACTCCGCTCGGAGTCTCCGCGCTCCCCCACGCCAAGGTCATCACTCACGCGGCCCTCGTGCATGGCCTGGCACTTCTCGCTGCCTTGGCCATTCTCGCTTGGCTGCTTCGCGCCCGCCATGCAGATCAGAAACAAACACCCGCTTTCCTCGCAGGCTTGACCCTGCTCGGCCTCATCACCGCCACGGAGCTCGCCCACGCGTTTCCCCAAGTTGGAACCCTCGTCAACGGAGAGGTCTTTCAGCCCGCCTCCAAGCCGGACCCGGATTTCCCTCGCCTGGGCGAAGGTCGCGTCATGCTCGGGCGCGAAACCATCCGCAGCTTCATGCGGGTCCATCTCGACGATCCCACGGCGAATTATCTTCTCAAACGGGCGGGCGCATTCGCCAATGCCAACCTGCTCGATCGCATCCCGAAGGTGGACGGCTTTTTCTCCATGAGCACGAAGGCAAGTTCCGAGATCACCGATGCACTGTTTGCCCGCCTCGATCCCTCCCAACTGCCCTTGACCCGTTTCCTCACCGTCACCCACTGGAGCCGCGAACCCCTCCGTTGGGTGCCTCTGAAGTCTCGCGCCCCCGGCGCCTGGCTCGGCTCCGTCGAAACCCTTCACCCCGCCCAAAACCTGGAACAGGTCCTGCGCCCTGACTGGCAGCCCGAGCGCGAAGCTTGTATCGAATCCGCCTGGACTACTCCCCCCTCACCCTTGAGCCCTCGCATCGAATGGAGCCAAACTCAATTCTCAAACGAGTCCATCCGCGCCCAGGCCACCGTCCCCGGAACTGCACCCGGTTTTGCCACCCTTGCCGTCAG
>VHDF01000179.1 GCA_016871495.1 Verrucomicrobiota bacterium
CTGGAGCTACGACTTGGTGAGCACCTGGACGCACGAGGGGCGCGTGGTGAGGTTGCTGACCTTGATCGACGAGCACAGCCGGGAGTGCCTGGCGATCCTGACGGCGAGGCGCATCGGCGCGCAGGAGGTGATCGAGCAGCTGGCCGAGGTGATGGTCAGTCGGGGCATCCCCGAGCACATCCGCTCGGACAACGGCCCGGAGTTCACCGCCAAGGTGCTCAGGGGGTGGCTGCAGCGGATCGGGGCGAAGACGCTGTACATTGAGCCGGGCAGTCCCTGGGAGAACGGCTACTGCGAGAGCTTCAACGGCACGCTGAGGGACGAGCTGCTCAATGGGGAGATCTTCTACAGCCTGAAGGAAGCGCGCATCGCTATGGACTCGACTGAAGGCACTGTGGCCCCCTCTTTGACGTAGTCGGCTACGCGTCGAGGGGCGCTTTCTGTACTTGTGGGCCAATACCTGGATGAAAACAACGCTAGGTCAGGGCTGAGTAGAATTCAACACCGAAGGACGTCAGAGCTGCCGCACAGGTGACGCCCCGTAGTGACGAACCCGGCCAACCAACTATCGCCAGTAGTCGTTTCTTCGCGGCAATTGCTTTCGGCACTGCCGTGGTGGAATAGTGACGATGTGCAAAAGGAATTCCTGCCCAGCCTAGGGGGCGACCGTACGAGATCGATGTCTAGCGAAAGAGCGATTGTGCGCGCGACTACGCAGCTGGAGGGAGCGGGATCATGAAGATCGGTGAAATCTTCCGTTACGCGAGGCCATACGACCACGTTGACCGGCGTAAGGATGGCCTGCCGAACTACTTTTATGAGACGTATACGAATGACCAGAAATATCCCGTTCTGGAGGCGGGCATAAATCCAATCCAGAAGACCAAGGCAACCGATGCACTGCGCTGCGCGGCGATACTGATTTCCAGCAGCCCGCATAAAGTTGGTAATGAAACCACGCCTTGGCAGGACACCTTCGATCCCGATCATGGGCACGTGCGGTACTTTGGAGACAACAAGACCGCTAAGGTCGACCCGGCAACGCCGAGAGGTAACAGAGCCCTACTTGAGCAGTTTGAGTTTCATAGCGGTACGACGCGCGAGGTGCGGCTTCGAGCTTGCCCAGTACTGGTCTTCAAGCGCGTAACAATTGCGGATCGTGTAAAAGGTAACGTTGAATTTCAGGGGTTCGGCATCATCGAGCGAGTCGAGCGCGTGACGCAGCACGGCGGTGGAGGGAAGACCGCATTTACGAACTACTCGTTTGATTTCGCCATTTTCAACCTCGAGGGCGAGAATGAAGAATTCAACTGGAACTGGATTTCGGCGAGGAGGGATGCAAAACTCTCTGCGGAGCAGACGCTGGCACTCGCGCCGAAGTCCTGGCGCATGTGGGTGGATGACGGCAGCAAAGTACTGGAGCGTTGCCGTAGACGCACTGTGCGGCTCCGCACACGCAAGGTCGAAGACCAGAAACCGGCCAAGGGTTCGAAAGAAGCGCAGGCATTACAAGAAATATATAGCTTCTACGCTGGGAAGAAATCCAGGTTCGAGGCACTCGCGGCACTTATTACAGAACATGTGATTAGCGAGGAAGGTACTCGATATCGGCCAGGTTGGCTCACGCCGGCCTCATCAGATGGCGGCGCCGATTTCGTTGGCCGTATGGATGTCGGTTCGGACCTCGCGATGGCGAAAATCATCGTCCTGGGCCAAGCGAAGTGTGAAAAACTTGACTCACCAACGGGCGGAAACCACATTGCGCGTACAGTTGCGCGACTACGCCGTGGCTGGGTTGGGGCCTACGTCACCACGAGTTTTTTTTCTGAAGCGGTTCAGCGGGAGGTGCTCGAAGACAGGTACCCCATCATCTTGATTAATGGCTTGAAGGTCGCCCAGGTTGTACTCCAGGTTGCGCACAAGCGTGGGTTGCCGAACGTGGAGGCATTGCTTCGCGAAGTCGACAGCCAGTACGAGCGCCTTGTGATGCAACGTGGCGCAGAAGAAATTCTTTACGACTGACTCAAACTTCCGTGTGGGGTGTGACCCGGACGCGATCGTCGAGAAATACCTATGCCCACGAAGCGAGTTGAAGGCCCTGATCTATTTCGGCACCGCAACGCTATCCAAGCGCGGGCTTTGGGCGGATGATTGGGCGGCAGCACCTTGGAAGTGGCCCTAGACAAATGAACCGTAGCGGAGCGGTAGTGACCATGCAGACGAAGACAATACAAGAGCAGCTACGCAAATTCGCCAAGGACAGGGACTGGGATCAATTCCATAATCCCAAGAACCTAGCCACCGCACTCGTGTGCGAGGCGGCGGAACTTGCCGAAATCTTCCAGTGGATGACCCCCAAAGAAGCAGTGGAATGCATGGGCGACCCCGAGACTGCTAAGGCCCTGCGCTACGAAATCGCCGACGTTCAGATCTATGTCCTCCGCCTCGCCGACAAACTCGGAATCGATTTGAACAAAGCCTTGCAGGAAAAGCTTCGAATAAACGCGGAGAAGTATCCGGTGTCATTGGCGAAAGGAAACGCAGTGAAATACTCACGCAGGAAGGGGTAAGCTAATGCAAAGCGTAATTCTTCAGCCCTGTGGCGACTCCGACGCTAGCAAGCACTTTGTCGACACCATTAAGTCTCCGGTGCCGATTGGGCGAATCGCCGAGCACCTGACCGCAGAACAATCTCGCCAGTTACAGCTAACTCTTGGCCGACGCTCGACGATCCCGGTGTGGGGAGTCACTCCAGGGGCGTATTTGCGACATCGACTGTAGCGCAGAAGCTGCATAACAAATCCCTTGCGCTCGACCTCTGGCAGACAAACGCGGATGGGGAGACTTGGGAGTATGTCTACTTTCTCGACGAGATTAGGTACGTAAACATCCCATATCTGCGCTTTAACCAAGCAGCGGGATACAAGCCCACCAATGTCATTCAGGGCTTCAACGTCCTAGACGCGGAAACTAGTAATCGTGTTCTGGATATATTGGACCTACGGAGCGAGAGATACCAGCCAGCCGTCGAACAGCAGCAATTTCGTACAGCAGTCGAGACCGCCATCGCCAATATTGACGCAACCGACGCACCCCAGGTCGCCGCAGCCCGTGTCGAGCAAGGTTACCTACGTAAGCACCTTTTTAAGGACGGTGTGCTTGGACGGTGCTGTATGTGCGGGCGCGATTTGCCTGTGGATCTACTCGTGGCAAGCCACATCAAGAAACGTAGCGAATGTGCGCGAGAAGAGCGCCTTGACTATCAGCATATCGTAGCGCCAATGTGCCTGCTGGGATGCGACGCCGTATTCGAGCGCGGCTACGTCGTAGTGAATGACAAAGGCCTCATCGTTAGGGGCCGCGTTGAGGTCGGTACAGCAGCGCTAGACAGCAAATTGGCTGGGATGGTGGACCGTCAGTGCACTGGGTGGACACCTTCGTCGGCGAAATACTTTGCGTGGCACCGCATCCGGTTTACTGGCCACTAGTTCTCCCTCACCCTGGCCTCTCTTTACCAATAGCGGCTCGTGGGGCGACATAAGCTGCATTGTGCGCCGTCAAACCGGGACCAGGGAGCGGGAGAATGGCCAAATCGTGCGGTGCAACGCAGCCTGGGGCGGATAGATTTTCTTATCCGTGGGGG
>VHDF01000180.1 GCA_016871495.1 Verrucomicrobiota bacterium
GCGCGAGCAAGGAGGTGATCGCACGGATTTTGAAGATTGGGGAAGTGTTCGAGTTGCCGACGCAGGCCACGGCCTTCAAGTAGGATCGCTCCCCATCCAATCAGGTCGCCACGCCCATCCGGGCGAGGGCGGCCTTTTGTCGTGAAGCGGTCCGACTGTGAGAACACGAAGCTTCTGCCCCGCGGGAGGACACTTCCGCGAGCTTGGGTGGCCGACCTAGCGTTTCCCTGGAGATTTCATGCAGTTTTCCTGACGGGAAAAATCAGAGATTTCCATGCACCCAGGCTTACCCGTGGATTTGGGAGAGAAAAGGCGACAGAATCAGCGCCCAGGAATTTCCCAATTGGCGGTGACAAGCGTGAACCACGGCAGCGAAGAGTCCGATCCAGAGCGCAAGGATCAACCAAAGCGCCACGGCGCCGTAGCTGAAAATGTTATACAAGAAACCCAGTTGCGGACCGAATGTAAGCAAGCCCGCCAAGGTTCCCCAACGGAAGGCGAACTTGGCCTGGGCTTGGTGCCTCAACTCAAGGAGGCATGCCAGATAGACCAGTACCAGAAAGGACAGAGGCGGGAAGGCAAGGGCTGCATGGAAACACGCCGTCGCTGTCAGGACGAGAGCCAAGGGCTTGCGAAAGAGATTGGGCAACACAAGAAACACTCTAGCTTTCGACTCTTGCTCCTAATGAGGTGGCATGCTCCGAATGTTACCCGTCCTAGGATGAGATGGAAGTTACCCTGACAGTGGACTGAATGCAAGGGGTGCACAATTCGTTGAACCTCAAAACGGCAGTTCATCGTGGTGAAGATTGGCAACGGGCTGGATGAGAAAGTCATGAGGAAGCGCGAGGCCTATCCTTGATGGATCTCGCCAGTGATTCGGAAGGGCTCTATCGCCAGGACCTTGCGAAGATTCACGAAGGGCAATGGCCGTTTTAAGCAAAAGAACTCCGCTTGGCCGGGGTGCGGAACGGTGAATAACTTCTGCATCAAGTTAGACGGGAGGTCGAAGGGCAGAAACAGCCGGGACGGCACTGGTTGGGCGGTGCATCCAGAGTTTGTCGGTGACCGGGTTGTCGTGGTAGCGAAGTCGGTCCTGTCTGCTGTTGTGCAGGTTGCCCAGCCTGCGGAGCGACCAAGGGAACCAGGCGCGTGGAGAGCATGGAAGGGCCTCGTTCTTCACCCGCCGGGCCGACGGGCAGTCGGCGATACGGCAGGCTGGGCTGCCTGCGCCACACGACAGACAACTTCAGGATGCACGGCTTGTTCGGAAAGCCGTCCCCATAGTCTTGAGAAAATCACGTCTGTTTCTGATAAGAATCTACATTGGACGAGGGGCGGCTCGGGGAGCAGGTGCGATGGCTAGTTTTTCAGGATCACGCGGAAGTACGCCGCAGCGGCGTCCCGACGCAGATCGAGGGATTTGGAGAGTCCCGTGCCGATGAAGACGTTGCCGACATCGGTCCAGGCCGAGCCCAGGGCCGGGCTGGACTGGAGTTGATACTGCACGCCCTCCGCAGTGCTCAGCGTGAGCGTGATGCCATCACCGGTAAGTGCCAGTGAAAGGCGGGGGGCACCAGGTGGAAGCCGGAGGACATTCGAGAATGGAGATGTGTCTGCACCCGTGGCATCCTTCAAGGTGCTGGTGACCGCAAGATGGGTGGCGCGGTTCAACCCTGGGACTTCAGAAAGATCGAAGGCAAATGCCCCCGGCGATGAGTCGAGATCGCCATGTCCCCCCTCGGTGAAGGACGCCAGCCATTGCCCGATATGGGGATGCTCCTGGTCAGACGGCTGTTCCGAGGCATAGAGATCAATGATGGCACCCGTGAGCTTATTCGTCCCGGGGCCACTCAGCGGCAAATACCCTCGCAGGACTTGTCGTGTTGAGTTGGTCTCGAGCACGGGCGCTAGGTCCGTTTCCCGTCCAAGTCGCATGCCGGCCAAGGAATTCTCCAGTTTTTCGAAGTAAGGACCGGTGTTATTCGTGATTACGTTTCGCCGGTGGACGATTCGGGTTTCCGGTTTCGTGTGACGGAAGAGATATCCGGTGTGGTTGGCAATGCGATTGCCCGAGGCGGCAGCCGGCCCCGACCCTTCGTCCAAGCCGACGACGGCCTGGACGGTCTGAACTCGGAGGAAGTTGCCATTGGGCAACGGTGTCACGCCGTCCCAGGCCACGCCAATCGTGTTCCCCCAGAGCACCAGTCTCTCCGCAGGACCATAGAACTCGATCACATCCCCGCGCATGCCCCCCATGAGGTTTCGCCGAAGGGTGATGGTGCCGGTCAAGGCATTGCCTTCCACCGCGTCACCTTCAAGGCCAATCCGAATTTCTTCAGGAGGCAATGTCTTCCCGTCGGGCAGCACTCCGATGAGGTTATGTTGCACGAGGATATCCTTCGTTTCCTCGAATTGGACGCCGATGGCATGCGCGACGATGATGTTGATCTCGGCGAGATCTTCCACGCCATTGCCGTCCGAACCGAACACCTGTCCGCCTTCGGTCCCATACGCAGCGATGGCAACCTCGCCGCCTGCGAGGATCGACTGATCCGGCGATACCCCGAACCAGCAGCCACTGACCTGACCTCCGATCGCGCCATCGGTGAAATAGACGCCGTAGTTCTCACTGTCTCGGTCGGCAAGGACCGAGAATCCCCGGAAGTGGACGTGGGATGAGGCCATCTTAAACGACCAATCCGGCATCTCGCCCGTGGACGGATGTTCAGTAAGATTTCGACAGTCCAGAACGATCTTGAGTGCGGCGTTGTTGGTGCCTTCGATGGCGTTGGTGTTCGGTCGCGCTCCGGGTTGGGAGAATCCATCGATCAAGACTCGATCGAAAAGGTGCGTCACCAGCGGGGGAAAGCCCCCCGGTGGCGGTGTGATGAAGTGCGGTCCGTCGCCAGGAATGGCGAAGCGCAGGTTCAAAAGTCGGGTGCCACCTTTGATGACGAAGGACGACTCCCCGGCGGAAAGGGGGCGGCCGAGACCCTCATTGGCGATCAAGACCGCCTCAACGAAAGTCAGCCGGTTGTCCGAGGTGTTGTCGTTTCCGGTCGAGTTGACCGTGATTTTGAATTCCTGGCCGAGGGCGGTCACGGTGCCGATGAGCGCAATGAGGAACGGAAGAACGGGCGTATGATTCATCATTCAATTCTCAATGAAGAGGTGGAGTTGCAGCAAGGAACGCGGTTTTTACGGGTGAGCATGGAGGAATGCACGAAAAAACATGATGGGCAGAGAAAAGCACATTCTCCATGGATGAGCTGATGCGGCAACTCGAATGCTGAGCAAGCTTGAGATCAGAAGGAATGCAAAGGGACTGAGATTCTAAAGACATAGAGACACGGAGAATTCAGATCCTGCGCTCCACTCATGGCTCGAAGTCGTTCTAGAACCGCACGGTGGCGCGAGGTTCGCGCCGCGCGTCGCGGAGCGCCGGCGTCCGCGGCAGGTCACGCCTCCGACGCGCGCAAAACCGGTGGGGACATCGGGCGCGTCGCTTGGCCGGTTCTGCCGCCTTTTCGTCCCCTAAATCAGGGATGATTTA
>VHDF01000181.1 GCA_016871495.1 Verrucomicrobiota bacterium
CTGGTGGCGGACATGACCTCGACGCCGAAGCGTTTCGCGAAGTATGTCAACGGCGCGAAGCATCGTGAGGATGTCACCGGTGACGGCGCCAACATCGACGGGCGCTTCTCGCTGCCGGCTGAAATCTACCTGTTCAACGATGGTGACGATAACGAACAAAGCACCGCCTATATCAGCTCCCTGCAGTTCCGTCCGGTGGCCTTGAGCGATCAAGAAGTGGCGGCTTTGGGTGGGCCCGCAGCGACCGGTGTTCCAGAGCCTCAGACGACCTCGCCGACCATTAAAGGTCACTGGTCCTTTGACGGTAATTTGAACGCGGGTCTCGGCGGCAACGCCGTGGCCTATATTGATCCTTCCCTGAGCTCTCAATATTCCTTTGGCACGAGCGGCCAGGGCGCCTTCGCAGACATTCCGGGCATCAACGGCCGGCCGGTCCAGTTCCTCTCTATTCCGAGGAATGAAAACGGCACGGACTTCAAGAAGACCGGGATTCGAATCAAGCCCGGTTTGGCGGCCAGTGGCGGCGGACGCAATGCGAACTCCTGGACCATGGTGGCGGACGTTCTTTGGGGTGAGGGACATGGGTTCGGCACGATTCTGCGCACGCACGATCTGAACCAGGACAACGACGGTGACTTGTTCTGGCGCGCTTCAGATGGATCTTACGGCAAGGGCTGCTGCTCGAGTTACGATGGGAACACCGAAGCCAGCAGGCACGAGCGCGGCAAGTGGGCGCGAGTCGTTCTGGTGGCGGACATGACCTCGACGCCGAAGCGTTTCGCGAAGTATGTCAACGGCGCGAAGCATCGTGAGGATGTCACCGGTGACGGCGCCAACATCGACGGGCGCTTCTCGCTGCCGGCTGAAATCTTCATGTTCAACGACGGCGACGACAATGAGCAGAGCTCGGCCTACGTGAACGCGATCCAGTTCCGCGAAGGCGCTTTGTCGGATGAAGAAGTGGCGGCCTTGGGCGGTCCTTCCGCGGATGGACCTCCGCTGACCGGATCGGCGGCGGCGGCCTGCTTGCCGCTCGCGGCGGCGCCCAGCGTGCAGTTGTTCTCCTCGGCGGTGGTTGAAGGACCCTACACGGCGGCTGGCAACGCGGTGGTCAATGCCGCCAGCAAGACCATCACCATCCCGACGTCGGGCCAAACCCGGTTCTACCGGGTGCAAAGCGGTGGACGCACGACGATCAAGTCGATCAACGTTCAAGGTGCCTCGGTCACCCTCGTTTACGAGTAAGACTCGCGGCCTGACGGATTGAACTCATGCAAGCGCGGAGGGGTGGCATCATCCCTCCGCGCTTTTTCGCCTTCCGAAAGCATCGTTGGCCCTCATGAACGCGGAGTCCAGTCCTCCACTCATCTCACCTGACTCCGGCGCTCGTCCGCGTCTGGACTCCCTCGACGCGCTGCGCGGGTTGGTCATGATCATCATGGCGCTTGATCACGCGCGGGGCTTTTTCTCGAACGTCGAATTTCAGCCGCTGGATCTCGAGCAAGGGCATGCCGGATGGTTCTTGACCCGGTGGATTACCCACTTCTGCGCCCCGTGTTTCTTTTTTCTCGCGGGCACGGGGGCATTTCTTTCCATGGGCCGGGGCAAAACCAAGAAAGACTTGTTCTACTTCCTGTGGACCCGCGGCGTGTGGCTGGTGTTTTTAGAACTCACGGTGCTGAAGTTCGGCTGGTCGTTTGAGCTGAGTTACGCGCGTCCGCCTGTCATGCTCATGATGTGGGCGATCGGGTGGTCCTTGATCATCCTGGCTCTCCTCATCTGGCTTCCATTCCCCGTCATCGCCGCTTATGCCCTGCTGGTGGTTTTCGGGCACAATGCCTTGGATTTTTTGGATCAGCGCAAGGACTTGGGCGTGTTCGAGCCCTGGTGGATTTTTCTGAACAAAATGGGGGTGATCAGTCCGATCGGGGATTTCAAGATTTTCATCGTCTATCCCACGCTGGCTTGGTCCGGCATCGTGACGCTTGGCTACGTCTTTGGGATGTTCTACCGGTGGGAAGCCTCGCGCCGAGCAGTCCTCCTCAAACGCCTCGGCGTGGCGTCCGTCGCTCTTTTCTTGCTGCTGCGATGGACGAGCGTTTATGGAAATCCCTCGCCTTGGAACTCGGAGGCCCCGGCGTGGAAAGCCGCGTTGCGCTTCCTGGATTGCCACAAGTACCCGCCTTCGCTGCTTTATACGCTCATGACGCTGGGGCCCTCGATGTTCCTGCTGGCCTGGTTCGAGAAACTGGATTGGAAAGGATGGCTCTCGCCCTTGGTGACATTCGGGCGAGTACCCATGTTCTACTTCATTCTCCACCTGTTCCTGACGCATGGACTGGCCAGACTCATGGGAATGAAGTTCGGATTATGGGGGATTTATGGCATGTGGATTGCCATTGTTTTCCTGCTTTATTGGCCGTGCCGTTGGTTTGCGGAGCTCAAACAGAGAAGGCGCGACGTTTGGCTGGGATATTTTTAGCCAAAAAAACTCCGCCGGGTCGGGGTTCGGAATGGTGAGTAACTTGAGCATCAAGTTAGTCGGGAGGTTGATCGCTCGTCACGACCGTGGCGTGGTCAACTGTTCCTCGCAACCTTGGGCTTCGGGACGGAATCCCGTTGGGATTCTTGGCAGGACGCGGTGAAGAAGAGGAAATGAATTCATCCGCAACGCGGTTGTGGCCTCCGTGCATCCCGAAGTGTTCTGTCGTGTGGCGCAGGCTGCCCAGCCTGCCGTATCGCCGACTGCCAGTCGGCCCGGCGGGTGAAGAACGAGGCCCTTCCATGCTTTCCACGCGCCTGGCCCGGATAATTCATCCTGAGCTTGAATCCGCGACAGTGTGCCGCGTGAGGGCACGCGGCCTACAGTCGCGCCTGCCTCTTTGTTTGTAGGCCCGATGTCCTCACCGGGCGTCCCGTGCATGAAATAGCGGGCTAGTTTCCTTCGTCGCCCCGCAGGCTGGGCAGCCTGCGAAGCAGCAGACAGGGCTGTCTGCGTTACCAAGACAACCCGGTCACCAACAACCTCTGGAGGCACTGTTGTGGCTTTACCCTGTCAAACGGAAATAGGATTTCGTCACAACCCCGTTGGGGTTGGTTTGCATTGGCGAACCGTGACCCAAGGTAGCTCGTTCCTCGCAACCTTGGGCTTCGGGACGGAATCCCGTTGGGATTCTTGGCGGGACGAGTTTGAGTTATGTGACGTCGGATGCGACGGGTTGAACTTTAAAAAGGGCAACTGCCGTTTTAAGCAAAAAGCTCCGCCGAGTCGGGGTGCGGAATGGTGAGTAACTTGAGCATCAAGTTAGTCGGGAGGTTGAATCACTCGCCCTGACGATGAAGGCAGCCGACCCCATCGGGGAGACAGCCCGCGAGTTGATTCATGATCCTAAACGGTGCAGTT
>VHDF01000182.1 GCA_016871495.1 Verrucomicrobiota bacterium
AGACTGAAGCCGGAACTGGAGGATTGGCGAGCCATGAAGACTGTGGTGCTTCCCTTCTTGGCGGTACTCGTGTTTGCCCCATTCGGTCAGGCGGAGGACGCCAAGGCCCTCTACAAGAGCAGATGTGCGAGCTGCCATGGCCCCACCGGCGCTGGAAGGCCCGCCCTCAAAGGAAGCAGCTTGCTGACCAGTGAATGCAAGAAGCAGACCGACGAGCAGCTAGCGGATGCGATTGCCAAGGGGCCTAAATCCAAGAGCAGTCACGCATATGAGATGAAGGGTCTGACGAGAGATCAGATCCATCTGCTCGTCCAGCACGTGCGCGAGTTGCAGAAGGCATCGCCGTGAAGCGGCAGCCGCTATAACTCACCTATCGGCCGGAGAGAAAGGTGGAACGTCCTGGACAGTGTTTGAAAGAACGGCTTCGGAGCGATCCGGCGGACGAAGGAGACCTTCAAACGAGTTCAAGCGCTGGCGAGCCGGATGGGCGTTCAGAGCGGCGACGGCGTGGCGCTCGAGGATGCCCTCGGTAGAGTTGGTGACGGAGCACGAACTCGCGGCGCTTTCGGGGACGCTCAATTCCGCAGGGCGTGATCATCCCGCATCCACACGGCATCACGTGATTAGGTGATTCCGAAACCCGCCAAGAGCCTCTAACCTGAGAGAACGATGGCGGACTTTTATCAAACCGGGATTGTCCCCACTCTCCATCGCCTGAAGGCGGATAGCGTCGATCGGTTGGAGGCGGAGTTGGAGCGCTATGGGCGCAACAAGCCTATCGGACTGGTGCTGCCCGCCCTAGTGACGGAGTTCGAGAGCACCGCGATGCAGCGCATCATTGGTGAGTTGCAGAAGCTCCGTTATCTCCAGCGGATCGTGCTGGCGCTAGGCCGGGCGTCGAACGATCAGTTCGCGCGCGTACAGGCGCTGTTCAAGGATTTCTATACGCCGGTTACAGTGCTCCACATCGAAAGCGCCCGGATTCAAAGCCTGTTTCAGATGCTGGAGGAGCGCGGATTGTCGGCTGGTCCGGACGGCAAGGGGCGTTCCTGCTGGCTCTCTTACGGATACATTCTTGCGTCAGGCGATTGCGATGTGATCGCGCTACACGATTGCGACATTGTGAACTACGACCGGCAGTTGCTGGCCCGGCTTTGCTATCCGGTGGTGCATCCGAATCTGGGTTTCGAATTCTGCAAGGGCTTCTATGCACGCGTGACCGACCGGATGCACGGTCGCGTGACGCGGCTGTTCTTCACGCCACTGGTGCGGTCGATGATGGGGATGGCGCCGAACGCCTCGTTCCTAACCTTCCTTGACAGCTTCCGCTACGGTCTGGCGGGCGAGTTTGCGATGAACGCGAATCTGGCGCGCGTAAATCGGATTCCGTCGGACTGGGGGTTGGAGGTCGGCGTACTGGCCGAGGTATACCGCAACTGCGCGGTGGCGCGCACTTGCCAGGTGGACTTGATGGACAGCTACGAGCACAAGCATCAGGATCTGTCGGCGGGCGAGCCGGGCAAGGGGCTGTCGAAGATGGCGACTGATATCGCGAAGTCGCTCTTCCGGACCGTCGCGTCGGAAGGCGTGGTCTTCACCACGGAGCATTTCCGGAGCCTGGAGGTGCGGTACGTACGCATGGCGCAAGATACAATCGCGCGGCACTACGCCGACGCCATGCTGAACGGACTGAAGTTCGACCGTCACGCCGAGGAACTTGCAGTGAATACGTTCGCCAAGAGCCTGCGCCGCGCGGCCGAGGAGTTCCTGGAAGACCCGCTGGGCGTGCCGCCAATTCCGAACTGGAATCGCGTGCTGGCGGCGATCCCGGAGTATTTCGACCTGTTACTGGATGCCGCCGCCAAAGACGGGCGGCAGCCGGCCGCGGCCTGAGGTGTGGCGCTGTGAATGTGAACGGATTCTTTCCCGCTGCACAACACGCCGGTGAATTCCTCCGCCAGGCGGAATTGGTGGTGGGCATCGCCAGTCATAACAACGCGTCCACCATACGCGGCGTCGTGCGCACTGTGTTCGACGGCCTTGGGCAGTACTTTCCTCAGTTCACGTCGGTGGTGGTCCACGTCGATGCAGGTTCGACGGACAATACGCGCCAAGAAGTACTGGCAGCACGCGCCGGGGAGGAGCACCTGCTGACTTTCGGCGAAGGCGCCAGTCTGCGGCTAATCCTCGACGTGGCCGCCCGGCTGGGCGCCCGAGCGTGCGCCATCGTGAATCCCGATGTGCGCTCGATCTCACCGGCATGGGTGGACAGCCTGGTGCGGCCAGTTCTCTTCGCCCATATCGATCTCGTCGCTCCGGAGTACCACCGCCACAAGTTCGACGGCGCGATCACTCACCAGCTTGTCTATCCGATGACACGCATGTTGTATGGCTCAACGCTCCGTCCGCAGGTGGGCGGCGAGTTTGCGATGTCCAGACGACTGATTGAGCGGCTGTTGAGCCGTCCCGACTGGGAGGAGCATGTTCCCGAGTACGGACCCGATATCTGGATCGCCACCATTGCGCTCGCTGAGAAGTTCGCGGTTTGTCAGAGTTTCCTGGGCCAAAGGGCGCACGATGCGCAAGGGCGCCGCAACGATCTAGTAGGAACTCTGCGGCGCGTGACGGGGAGTTTGTTCACGATGATGCTGGAGTGGGAGCGCATCTGGCAGTGCCGTTCGGGGCCGCGGGCGGCTCCTCATTTCGGATGCCCCATGGAAATGAGCGTAGAGCCACGGCCGGTCGACGTGGAACCAATGATCGCGGCCTTCCGCCAAGGCGCACGGGATCTGGAGGATGTTTGGCGGATCGCGCTCTCACGCACGACTCTTGGCGCAGTCCGAAAGACAGTGAACTCGAATCCGTTCGAGTTTCGCGACGATTTGTGGGTGCGAGTGATTTTCGATTTGGCATGCGCGTTCAAGGATCACCCCTGGCGACGGGAGCACGTGACTTCGTCACTCGCACCGCTCTACATGGGACGTCTGGCGTCGTTCCTTCGTGAGATCGAGGCGATGCCGGCCGAAGAAGT
>VHDF01000183.1 GCA_016871495.1 Verrucomicrobiota bacterium
CCTTCCAACTGCGCTTGCGTGAGCTCGTCCGGCTTCAGTTGCGGTTGAAATTGACGCCTCAGCATGTCGGCAGCATCGGTCTCCCGCATCCAGCGAGCGACAGAGTAGGCGTCGTGCTGGTCACCGGTGCGTCCTTCACGGGGATACTCATTGTTCCAGAGCCTTGGATAAACCTCAGCGATGACCGAACGGGAGGCATCCGGGCACCAGCCGTCAAAGGGCCAGAAATGCACCCGAGACCCAAGTTGTTGGCGGAGGTAGCGTAACCAAGGTAACCCCGCATGAGTTGAGTGGCCTACGCAACCTTGAGCTCCGAAATGAAAAACCGACTTGGCGCTAACGCTCCTCGTCTCGGTCAACCGACGCCAGCGGGAATTTCCACTACGTGCTGCGGAGATTCCGCCGGGGCGATGCAGTATGTCTCGGACCCAAGTTCCGGCACCATCGGTCGGCCAGTGCTGCTGGAAATCGTCGAGGAACGCGGGCCAGTCCGGCGGCAGGTGGTGGACCTCGAAGTAGCTCAGCGGAAAGGAGAATGCGTGATCAATGCCGACGAGCGTGTGCAGACCGTCGCACAGTTCAGCGGCGAGCCACTCGGCGAGGCCGCGGCGGGTCCAATACTTGCGCGGGCTGGGTGGCGGCAGGATTTCGGCGGGCGCCTGCGTGGGCGTGGCGGCGTAGAGGCGTAAACCCTTCAAGCTACTGGTAGAAGTCTCCGCGCCGGAATAGTCGATGCCGACGTAGCGTTCAAATTGCGGCATGGGTGGTCACGCGTTGGTTAGTTGGGTGGCGGAGGTGGTGAGGGTCTAGGCAGCGGGAACTCAGCCATCCATTCCTGACCGAGCGGGATGAGGTCGGAGGTTCGCGCTGCGTGAATGGCCTGATGATAATAGTGGTCGCGAATCCGCACATCCGATCCTGCCTTGCCCAACCAGCGGGGAGCGCCCGCGGAGTAACGGCTCCAACTGCTAGCCTCCTTGTTGATTAGGGACCACAAGTAACGGCTGGGCCGGTTGGTTTCGGTCAGGGCCCCGTTGAAGCACCACCAGTGGAACCGCCAGGGCTTGCCGGTCCGAGGATCACGTGAGCGTTCCCGTTCCAAATGCTCCACCCGGGCATCCTCGAGCAGGTTCATCAATACCAAAGGGACACCGACTGCCCGAGCGGATCGCACAATGCTGTCTAGGTCCTGTTCAGTGAACAGCCCGTGCGCGGCCTCGTGACGCAGGAGCGATTCGCAGTAGCGTTGCAGCTTGCGTGGGTGTCCACGAATGCGGTCCACACACTGGAGGTGAAACGCGCTGCCGATCTCGATATCGTGATATCGCCCGTGACCATCCCTGCCGATCCTCCATGCGGCAGTTTCAAAGCCTTGGATGATCCTCACCCATTGCCGTCCTTCCCGCGAATTCTTGGCGAGGATTTTCAGAATCCCTTCGCGCCGGCGCGGGCCGCCGGGCCTCCGGCCGACGGCGACGGCCTTGCGAATGATGGCCGCGATGTTCAGAGCGACTGGAGGGCGCACAACGCCCTCTGCCTTCGTCGTGGGTGTGCTCATTTCCTGGTCATTGCTCTCGGGCTTCGGGCCATGCCCCGGCCTTCATTCATACACGCCCCCTCGGGGTGCGAACGCCCACAGTGTGACCCGCCGGAGAGCCAATTCAGGCCGATAGACCAGTCGGAAATCCCCAATCCGGTAGCGCCAGAAGTCCTTCCAGTCTCCGCTCAGTCGCTTGACCGTGTCTCCCTTCGGCGTGACGGGGTCGGACACAATCTCCGTCATAGCCTGAAGGACTCTGCCTTGGAGATTGCGATCGATGGAATCAATCTGCTTCTTGAACTCACGGGACATGCCGAACGACCAGCCATATTCCACCCCGGTTTCCCGTAGCATCATCGCCAACCCCGCCGGCTCATGTGCCGCCCCAGGCCGAGAGGGTTCATCCGCGAATCCTTCCTCCAACCCAAGCCGAAACGTCCTCAAGAACTCGGAGCCGGATTGAAATTCAACTTCCTCTTCGGCGCGTGGCTCCGACGCCTCTCGTTGCCCATGACTGGTGAGTTCGGCGACGAGGGCGGAGAGGAGGTTGGCGGCGGTGGCGCGGGAGGCGGCGAGTTGTTGCTCCAACGCGTCCACCAAGGCCATCAGATGCTCCACTTTCGCCACGATCCGGCGCTGTTCGGCGAGGGGTGGGATGGGAACCGGCATGTGTTTGAGGTCCCTGATGTAGAGATGCGGTTGGGCAGATGCACCAGACGCTTGAGTCATCCAAGTGAACGCCCACGGATTCTTGAGCCACCAGAGCAGATACTCCTTCATGATGACGGGCTTCAGCAAAAGAACGCTCCGAACAATGGCAAAGCGTGGGCAGTTGGCCACGATTGCCGAACGTCCCGTCGTTGCCCCAACGCTCACGATCAAGATGTCTCCGTTCTCTGGTTTGCACCGCTCGATCGACTTCTGGAAAGCTTCCTCGGAGATGAGTCCTGCGCCTTTGAGTGTCACGTGACCATCGCGGACGTGCTTTGCAGATAGCATCGGAACGCCTTCAGCTTGGTATGGTGGTTGAATGTGTTCGCCGTCCGTCACCTGCGAACACAAGCAGTCAATCGACGCCCACATCCAATGGTTGCGGATTCGAGGTAAATCCTCGGATTCAAAGCTCTCAGGCTCTTGATACTTTCGCTTCGTCCCATGCCGATTGCTCCAATATTTGCGACGGGCTGTTGCCGCATCGCTCAGAACTTTCTCTGCGCCGGATTTCGTTAGCTCGCCTTCTTCGCAGTTTGTTAGATCGCCCTGAAATGCGAGGGTGAGGATGGATTTGCGGAGGTCGGCGGGGGGGATGGCGTAGGACGGGTGGAAAAGAAATTGGAGGTTGGCCGGGGTGG
>VHDF01000184.1 GCA_016871495.1 Verrucomicrobiota bacterium
ATGGCAGCCACCATCGCAGTTGGCTTGCTGTCCGCCTGGCTTGGGCAGCGCTTTGGCGGCCGCGTGCAGGCAGTCGCCATTGCGGCGAGCATCCCGTTGATTTGCCTCGTGGGGTGGCGGCTGCTGTTCACGGTGAGGGAGCGCGGCGCTATGCGAGAGCTCGTCGCACGCAGGATTCACCGATCGAGGGGGGCAGATGATTAGACCGTCCGGCGTCCTGAGTGAGTTCTTGCATCCAGCCGAACCGGGAGGAACTCCGTGACACATGCTTAGGAGTTTGACCTCGATTCCCATCTGTACTCACCGCCAATGTTCTGATCCGCGGCGACGTGCTAGAGCAGCAGATTGGATGACGACTCTCACGCTTGACCGTTCATCGGTCGCCTCGATCATCTCCAATAACTTTGTCTCTGCATACAGAACGTTGTGGAGAGAGGTCCGACGCCGCCCTTGGTTAAGCCGGCTTGCTAGTGATGGCTCAGTGGATCTGTTTACGGTTCCCCCGCACGGCCAACGGCTGCGCCCGGCACGAGGGATCGCTAGGGAACTCGTCTCGCGCCTCGAACGAGAGGCGATGGGGGCGGTCCGCGCAAGAAACCGCATTTACCTACTGCTGTCAGGTGATCTTGACAGCAGGGTCGTGGCTGGCGTCCTAAAGCGGCTTGAGATCGATGGACTCTTGCCGTGGCTGCCCATCTGTCTGACCTGGGGATTGCCAGACTCGCGCGATGTGCATTACACGTGCCGAATCGCTGAGATCCTCGGTTGGCAATGGACGTATGCCCCACTCTAAATCGATGACATCAGACGCAACGCAGTGGGTCGGACGCCGCAGTTTGTATGCTTAGTGTCGCCGGCGCAACACCACATGATGTCGTGGTTGGACAAGGCGTTGTCCAATGCCGTTGTGCTGGCTGGAGGCTATCAGGCCCTGGTGGGTTCGGGACTCACGCCCGCGCTGCTCCACCGGGCGATCATGCAACCTGATCTTTTCTATTCCCAATCATCTGGCATCGAATATTACGATGCGGTGTGGATGATTGGCATGCTCAATGCCGCGGGTCCTTTGAAACGCTGGATTTATAAATGGTTCCGGGGATTGCAGGCCCTGGGCGTCGCCGTTTTGGCTGCCTGGATGGCCAATCTTGAACGAGGTCTCTTATTGGGGGTGTCAGACTCTGCGATCCTGGGCGTGTATGCCGCGGGTGCCAAGGTCGCGTCACTGGTTCTGCTTCCCATCGGTGCCTTTCAAGCGGCGTGGGGTCCGCTCAGCCTGGCGGTAAGCCAATCCCCGGAGGCCGGGCACACCTACAGCCGAACGTTGATGGGATTGAGCGCCGGCTTCGGCGTGTTGACGGTAGGGACGCATTGCTTTGCACCGGGCCTGCTCCGTTTGCTTGCGACTGACGTCTACATCGCGGGAGCCGCGGCGGTGGGTCCGCTGATGCTGGGCCATGCCGTGAGGGCGATGGGGTGGGTGGGCGGCATCGGCATCGATCTCAGCAAGCGCACCATTTGGGTGGTGCCCGCACAAATCCTCGGACTTCTCGCGACAGTCGCCGGCTTCCTTTATCTCCCGATCCGGGAGGATCTCCTCCGCGTGGCCTGGGCATCCGCTCTGGGTCAGGGCGTCAGTGCATGCTTGGTGACCTGGTTCGGTCAGAGATGCCAAAAGCAGTCCATCCAGTTTCTCGCGCCGATTCTCTTGATTGCGTTGTCCATTGCGGCTTTGGCCTTGATTCCCCCCTTTGGCGCGCCTTGAGATCCACTGCTTCGAATCACTATGCTGCCGACCTCTTCGACCCCCACGCCGAAAACCTCGCTCAAACTCGCCTGTGAGCGGGCCGCTGCTTTGAGAATGTGGAGTACGAGCGCGAAGCTCATGACCTACGCGGGGTATCTTTTTGATGGCATCGCGATGTCCTCCTGCCGGTTTCTCGACGTGGGAGGAGGTCTTGGCCTCTTTGCGGGACTGGCCTCCGCTTTGGGCGCGAAGCGGAGCGTGTGTGTGGAACCGGGCGGCCACGGAGCCAGTGACACGATTCGCCATTCGAATCTCGAGGGAAATGGTTCATGGATGGAGGGCCATGGCGTGGAACTTTACCGGGATAATCTGACCGAGTTTGGGTCCCGTGCACGCGCTCAAGGCTGGACATTTGACGTCATCCTGCTTCATAACGTTATCAACCACTTGGACGAGGCTGCTTGCCAGGTTCTCCATCAATCGGAAGCGGCCCGTCTGGCCTATCTTGAATCCATAAGGCAAATGAGTGAGCTGGCAGCACCGCAGGCCTGGCTGATCCTCTGCGCTTGTGCCCGCAACAACCTCTTTCCGGATTTGCATTTGCGCAATCCGTTTATGCCCACGATCGAGTGGCACAAGCATTAGAATCCCAAACTTTGGATCAGCCTTTTTGAGAGCTCCGGCTGGCGACATGAGCGCACTTGTTGGACCACGCCCAACGGTTTGGGCGCCGCCGGGCACATGCTTTCGTGCCAGGCTGTTGGTTATGTTGGTTTTGGTCACTTCAAGATCACATTTCGTAAGATGTAACGTGGCGAAAGGCTTCACGAGCACGCGATTATGAATGTCGTCACTTCAACTGCCGCACCCAGCCGCTCCACCCCGGCGGTGGACTCGCTTGAGGTGTGGAACTCGAGAGACTGGATCAGTCCGTTCGTATTTGGGATGGGTTGCGTGCTGAATGGAGTTGCCTATCAAACATTTGAAGCCGCCATGGTGGGCGTGGCTGTGTTCGGAATCGGGGCCGGCTTTTTGTTCTTGCTGGGATTGTTTCGAGGTCCGGAGCTGCTCGCCTACCACCGCATGGTGGCCAGCAGTTGGCTGGCGGCGGGC
>VHDF01000185.1 GCA_016871495.1 Verrucomicrobiota bacterium
CAGCAGCGTGGGAGGCGCGCTGGCCATTCGGACCGAGGAATTGCCCTTGGGCTTTCGCGGCGCCGAGTATCGCGCCACCCTCCTGGCCAAGGGAGGCACACCACCTTATCGCTGGAGTCTGGTCCCTGGGAGCACGCCGCTGCCGCCCGGGCTCACCCTGAATGAAGCCACCGGTGTCCTCCAGGGCACCACCCCTTCGCCCGTTCTCACTTCGGTCAACGTCCGCGTCCTGGACGCCGCGAATGCTTCTGTGCAAACGGAATTCTTTCTGCTCGTGCTGCCAGGCGAAGAACCCTTTATCTGGCTCGATCCCTTGAGCGAAACGGTGGAGCAAGGCGACGATGTCGAATTGGAAGTGTTCGCAACCGGGGCCGAGCCTCTCCTGTTCCAATGGCAACGCAACGGCGTCGATTTGCCGGGGGAAACGGATTCCGTCTTGGAGCTGGATTCCGTCACGCCCACATCCCGCGGCGACTACACCGTGGTTGTTCGCAATGCTCTGGGGACGGTCGTCAGCCGTCCCGCGCGGATCTCCATCCTTGCCCCGCCCACCATCGTTCGACAGCCCCAAAGCCAGTCGGTCGCTCAGGGCGCCAGGGTCGAATTCTCGGTCGGCGTGGAAGGCACCGGCCCGTTCCGTTATCAGTGGCAGCTCAATGGCGAGGACATCCCGGGCGCGACCCGTGCCACTTTGGTCATCCCTTCGGCCCAGTTGGGCGACTTCGGAGATTACAGCGTCGTGGCGGAGGCTCCAGATGGAGCGGTGGACAGCCAGGAGGCCAGTCTCTTGATCGCCGTTCCGGCTCTGCCGTTCTCGGACCGCTTCGCGACTCGCCAGTCGATCAATACAGCCCAGGGCGTTGGAATCGGATCGAATGCGAATGCGACCCGCGAGGCGGGTGAACCCTTGCACGCGCAGGAGGATGGCGGAGCCTCCGTCTGGATCGAATGGGTCGCGCCAGCCACTGGCATTGCCAGTTTTCGAACCGCCGGGAGCGATTTCGACACCGTCCTTGCCGTTTACACCGGCAGCACCCTGGCCACATTGCAGGAGGTCGCTTCCGACGAGGATGGCGGAAACTTTTTCACCAGCGTCGTTCAATTCAATGCGGTCCAGGGCATCCGCTACGCCATCGCCATCGACGGCTACTTTGGCGAGGAGGGATCCATCGTGCTCGCCTGGGAGCTCAACACCACCAGCGCCAAACTGCCCCGCATCACCGCTCAGCCGCGAGATCAGATCGTGCGATTGGGAAACCAAGCCCGATTCGAGATTCGGGCCACAAGCGAGCCGCCTGACAACACTCCCATCCGGTATCAATGGTTTCGCAACGGTGAGGTTCTTCCTGGAGCCACCCGCGCGGAGCTCGTCGTGCCGCAAGTGGGACTCGTGGATCTCGGACTCTATCAGGTCACGGTCCAGAACGACGCGGGCTCGCTCCGCAGCTTCTTCGTGGTCCTGCTGGTGAGTGAAATGGAAGGCCTGTTGGACGCGGACATTGGCATCGTGGACAAATTTGCCAACGCGGTCCCTCTCAGCCGACCGCCCCTCGGCGTTTTCCTGCGCAAGGCCAGCTTGAAACACGACGCCTTCGACGGCACCGGCACCGCCGCTGCTCGCGGCTACTCCGGCACGCAAATCTTCAATTCATTTGGCTCCACCACCGAAGAACGAGAACCCAATCACTGCGGGGTGATCGGAGGAGCATCCCAGTGGTTCACTTATCAAGCCGAGGCTGACGGTCTGCTCCTCGTCTCCACCGAAGGCAGCAGTTTTGATACGGTCCTGGCCGTGTACACGGGGACGGGAACCGACCTCCAGTCCTTGAAACTCGAGGCCTGTGACAATGATTCGGGCGTGGCGCGAGCAAGCCGGGTCCAGCTTAATGTCAAGGCCGGGACGCTCTACTTCGTGGCGGTGGACGGCGTCAACGGCGCCACCGGCAACGCTCGCCTGACCTATCTATTGGACTCAGCGCCGAGGCTGTCCGTCCCGCGCGTTCAGAATGGCCAGTTGAGAATGTCGATCAACGCGCAAGTCGGCCGCGCCTATTCCCTGCAAAGTTCGACCGATTTGAAAACCTGGAAAACGGTTCGAAACGCAAGCGCCACTCAGACCACATTGGAATTCACGGATGCCCAGCCGGCTGCCGGAACGGCGATCTATTACCGCGTGTTTTCGGGGCGATAGTTCGAGCCATGCATTAGGTCCGGCTTTCTTCGGACCTTCCCGACGGCGAAGTCTGCGCCGTTCGGAAGCATTTGACTCAAGTGATGGCCTCCACTCTGGGCGGGCCATGAAGAGCGAGGAGACCGCTGCGCGCGGGTTCGCGTGCCCGGAAGCGCCGTGAACGGCGCGCCCCGGCAACTTGCGGATGCACCGGACCGCGTCCGGTGCATCCCGATGTTGCCGGTGATGCAGGTAGGGCGCGTCCGTCCCGGCGCGCCGCCGGAGCATGATGTTTTGCATCCAGTGGGCGGCGGGCTGGGACAGGCCCGCCCTACCAACAACATCGGGATACACGGGACCGCGTCTGCGTCCGCAAAATCCCGTTGCATGAAGCTCTGCCTGGGCGAATGCTTCGCCATCACTCCCATGTACTCGCGGATTCCTGTCCAGACGCAGGCTCTCTCATCGACCGCGCCCCAGCCACGCTCCACCGCTCCTCTGCTCCGAGCTCAGCATTGGCCTGGCGGCCAAGGGGCGCGAGCTGCCGGGCGTTCTGTTTCGCAGAAGTCCATCACCGTCGCGAGTCTTCTGCTGTGCGTTCTCGCGGCCTCCATCACCGCCCACGCCGTCACGG
>VHDF01000186.1 GCA_016871495.1 Verrucomicrobiota bacterium
GCACTCGGATCTTGCGCCAACGCGCGGAAGTCGTTCAAGGCAATATTTGCGGCGCAAGCGCATGACAGTGGATCCACAGGTTTTTGGCGATGCGCGCAGCAGCACCGGGAACGGCGCGCCCCGGCAAATTTCGGATGAACCCGAGTGGACGATCCAAAGTCGAGGTGGCAGTAGAGAAATTTCCGGCCGAACGATCGCACTCGGGTCTGCGTTCGCTCGGGATCCTGAGTGGCTTCGAACCTTGGCGACGGGATGCGGAGAAGAAATTCGTCGGTAAGGCGGGTTGCCAATCCCTGCCGGCGGGGCCAGAATAGGGACGTATGAATCATTCGGCGTCCCCGATGAGCTTGCACGAGCTGCTTTCCCCTTTGGCCATGGATCTGCGATTGAAGGAAACCCGGAGGGAGGAGGTGTTGCGGGCCTTGGTGGTGAAGTTGCCGGAGACGGCCGCCAACCCCGCCGCGCAGGAAGTTTTGTTGAAGGCCTTGCTTGATCGAGAGGCGCTCCATAGCACCGGAATTGGTGACGGCGTGGCCCTCCCGCACGCGCGCCACGCGCTGGTGGGGATTGTGGAACGTCCTGTGATCGTTTTTGGCCGGCATGAAAAAGGCATTCCTTTTGGGGCCGTGGATAGACGGGACGCCAAGCTCTTTTTTCTGCTGGTGGCGCCGAACGTTACCTCGCACTTGCAGATGCTCTCAAAGCTCAGCCGCGTGCTTCGGCATAGCCGCGTGCGGGAGGCGTTGCTCGTTGCGGAGTCCCCGGACCGGATCATTCAGATCATTCGCGAAGCTGAGAGCGGCCCATGACGACCCGTCGTCGATGGATCGAGACGGTGGCTTTCGCGTCCGCCGGAACGCTCGGGTTGCACGCCGCCCCGGCGCCGGTGCCTCTGCTGCAGCTTGGCAGTGAGGCGCTGGAAGCGAGCCAATTCAAAGCGTTGCAAGGGAAACGCGTGGGATTGCTCACGCATCAGGCCGGGCTCAACCGGCGAGGTCGATCCACGGTTGAATTATTGAAGGGTGCGCCCGGGGTGAAGTTAGCCGCGCTTTTCGCTCCGGAGCATGGTCTGAGGGGCGATATTCCCGCCGGGACTGAATTTGGCGACACCCTCGATGTGCGCACAGGTTTGCCGCTCTTCTCCCTGTATGGTCCGGGTCCGGTCCGCAAGCCCACTCCGAAGATGCTGCGCGGATTGGACGTTCTGGTCTATGACATGCAGGATGTGGGCTGCCGATCCTACACCTTTATCAGCACCATGGGGCTGTCGATGGAATCGTGCGCCGAGTCGGGTGTGGAGTTCATGGTGTTGGACCGGCCGAATCCCATTGGGGGGGTCCGGGTGGAGGGACCGGGGCTGGACCCTCGTTACCGTTCTTTGGTGAGTCAATGGAACATTCCCTACGCCTACGGCCTGACCTGCGGCGAGCTGGCCCGTATGATCGTCGGCGAACGCTGGATCAAGCCCGGATTGAAACTGACGGTGGTGCCGATGAAAGGATGGAAGCGCGCCATGGTGTGGAAGGACACCGGTCTGCGCTGGGTGCCGACATCTCCGAAGATCCCCACACCGGGGTCCGCCACGCATTATACAGCGTTGGGGTTGTTGGGGGAAATTGCCAAGGGGAGTGGCTTGCACACGGGGGGGCTCTTTGATCGACCGTTTGAGTGGGTCTCGGCGGCGTGGATGGACGCTGCACGCGTGGCGGCATCCATGAACGCCTTGAAATTGAAGACCGTTCGTTTCAGGCATGGAGAAGCCTCGCATTCGGGGCGGCCTTACGGCGTGGTGTTCGCGGAATACCTTGATGCGGCTCGGGCGCCACTGGTGGCACAAACTTTCTACTACCTGGATGCGATTAAGAAAGTTCACGGAAAGAACCTGGGGATGGAATGGGGAGTGCGCGAGCCCGGATCAGGACTCTTCGACAAAGTGGCGGGTGGCACGCAATTGCGGAGGGATTTGGCGGCCGGACGTCCTGCGAGGGGCATCATCGACTCATGGTCTGGCGTCGAACGGGATTTCCGGACCCGGCGGAAGCCTTACTTGATGTATTGGTGATTGGAGGCATGAACTCGCCGGGAGTCCGGCGGGCGCAGCGCCTCTCGGTTGCGCTCCCTCGACCACTCGGTCGCCGGCACGTCGGAGGGCACGGCAGCGGGCGTGATGCGGAGGGTTTTGCTTGCGCCCGGCCATTCCAGGGTCATGCTGTCAACCATGTTGAGCGAAGTGGTTGACGGGACGAAAACGGGTCGAATGGCCGAACTCGGGCGGCGTGTTTTAGAGGGCGGGTCCATGACCAAGGAGGAGGCGATGTTCCTGGTGGGGTTGGAGCGCCAGGAGGACATCATGGATTTGATGGCCTGGGCGAATCGCATCCGCCAGCATTTCAAGGGGAACAAGATTCATTTATGTTCCATCGTCAACGCCAAGGCCGGAGGATGCTCGGAGAACTGCAAGTTTTGTTCGCAAAGCGCGTTTTATCAAACCGAGTCGCCGCGGTATCCGTTTGTCGATCCGCAACCGGTTTTGGATGCCGCATCGGAAGCGGGACGTCATGGGGTGACGGCGATCGGATTGGTCGCGGCCTGGAAGGGATTGGATGAGGGGCCGATGCTCGACGAAGTCTGCGCCCGCATCGAGGATCTGCGCCGGCAGGGGGCGGTTCGTCCGGACGCTTCGCTGGGATTGATCAAGAGTGCGAACGTGGCGAATCGCTTGAAGGCCGCTGGACTGG
>VHDF01000187.1 GCA_016871495.1 Verrucomicrobiota bacterium
AGCGCTAAGACCGGCGAGATCTCTCAGCAGGGGCCATTGGATGAGGCTTGCCGCAGCGAACCAGCTGCCGCCGGCGATGAGGTAGGGGCCTGCCAACAGCGGCGCAGCAAGTCCGCGCTCGGCAAGGGTACGGAGGAAAGACAAATCGTCTTGCGACGGAGTATTGGTTGGCATCTTAGGCTCCTCGGGCAATCGACCTTGGTTAGATAAAAAGTACTTTAATAAACAAAGTATGTCAAGGCTGCTGTGGAAGCAGGGGAGTTGGATCAGCAGATGGATGCCGCGTCAGGCTCGCTGCGTAAAGGCTTTCAACGCTGACCACGATTGGAGAGTCGTTTGAAACGAGTTAGCAGCGTGAGCGTCGCGAAAATTGACGCTGAGAATGTGGTGATCTACGCGAAACAGTGGGGGAACTGCAGTGAATTGACTGCGTTTATTGCCGCGACCCACAAGGTCACGACAGGCATAGCCTCGATGCTGGTCGCTCACGCTGCTCACACTGTATGGAGACTGCTGTGAGTACTCACCCATACCGCTACAGCAAGGTAAGCAGCACTGTGCGCGAAGGGTTGCCGGGGCTGACACAACCGTTTGAAGATCAAGCCCTGCAGCGTAGAACAAGGTTTCTCATAATCCCTTGGTCCTTGGTTCGAATCCAAGCGGGCCCAGTCTTACAAATCAATGAGTTGCAGGCTGCGTGGCGCCGATTCTAGCGCGTAAGAGCCCACTTGTGATCAATCTGTCCAATCTCGCGCGAGGTAGTTTCGTCTTGGTAGGAGGAGGGTGCTACCCCTTGATTGCCCACTTCGTCGGCTGATGGCTTGGGGGCACAGGCAACCAGACCACAAAGAATTATCGCGGTCAGTGTTGCAGTTGGTGATTTTTCAGATCAGTACAATGCCCGTTAGCCCTGGAGGCAGTGGCCTATTTTGATCTGTGCTATTTCTTTAGTTCCGGAGGAGCGGGCAAAGGAATGTCGGAATTGTAAGCGTCAACGATGCATTTCCACTGGCCATCCGGTTGCTTTTTCCACACTTCGAGAATCTTGCCGGTATCGTTGATAGTCGGTCCGCCACTCGGGTCCTTAATGCTCAGCTGATAGGTGCCATAGAGGTAACCGAGTTCACCAGACTTCGCGACCTCAACCTTCGTGACTTCCCAAGAGACGGAGGTGTTCGGACTGAGAATACTCGCCCAAATTTCCCGAATGGTTTTCGGGTTGTTAGCGATGGGGGTATTTGGGGCAAGTAGAACCGCATCCTCGGAGTAGTAAGAGACGGTGGCGTCTAAATCGTTTCTCGCTGCGGCAGCCGAAAACTGCGCATCCAGCTCGCGGATTACAGCTTCTTCCGCGCTGCGGATATCGGGCGCCGGCGTACAGCCCTGAAGGTGGAGCGTACATCCGGAAAGTAAAAGAGCGAAGAGCAGGGAGCGCGAAAGCGTTCTTTTAGCCATATATCTTTATAAGCATATAAAAGACACTGACAAACGAATGATTCATGGATTTCTCTCCCGGATTTATTTGGACACAAATCCCCTTCTTGACGTGCGCTCTTGCACCAGCTCTCGAGCGGCGGCAAGCCAATAGATGCATACGCGCCGAGAAGATCCAAGTCAATGCAACTCGACCCGCAACGTGCCCCCTCCCGAAACAACACGCCGACCGAACCCGCAATACGGTTGTCGGGGCGCTGTTTCGACCATACATGGGAAAGAATCAGGGAGCTCATGGCGAGTCGCTGGGCGAGAATGGTCTCTTCCTGCACGCGCTGCCGTATGCCATTGCGCCACAGACGCAGAGTCGCGTACCGATGATTTTCTGGGCGTCACCGGGATTCAAGCAGCAAGTCGCAGTCGAGCCGACTTGTGCCCAAGAGCAAGCGCGCGAGTCTCTATCGCATGACCACGTTTTTCATACGCTGCTCGACCTTTCCACGGCTGAACGACGGGAGCTGACCATCTTTGCAGGCTGCCGAGCAAGTGCTCGTTGAGCGTAGAGGTTTGGCGCGCCCGGCGAGATTCGAACTCACGACCCCTGCCTTCGAAGGGCAGTACTCTATCCAGCTGAGCTACGGGCGTCCGGCCGTCATCATATCTGGCGAATCATCGGACGCGGATGCGGCGATAGCCCACTGACCGCCCCAGTACAGCACCATCAGCAGTAGAGCAAGCGTGGTCGATGGCTCGACGAATCGATTCCAGGCGACCAAGGTATCGCTCAATGCAAAACTCGTTGCGCCGAGCGCGGCTGACCAGGCTTTACGTGGCTCGCGCGGGCGTACACCGATCAAGGCCCACGCTCGCCAAAGCATGCAGCAGATGACGGTCGTATAGAGCGCAACCGGAATCGTCATATCGCCGAGCGAGGGCTCGAGGACCCGAAAGCTGGCGATGCCGAAGGCAGCCACCGGTACTAACAAGATCAATTGGGCGCGACGAACGAGGCGGACATAAGCGGTGAGGTAGGCCAGGTGGGCGAGCAGGAAGGCAATCAACCCCGCCGGAAACCAGGAGCTTGCCCACTCGAGACAAAAATCCCCAACGGCCGATAGCAACAAGCCCATTGTGATCCAGCGCGCATTGGCGTGGCGACGCGGTAGCAACCAAAGACATAAGCACAGCACCGGTACGATTTTGGTGATGAGCCGACCTGAAGAATCGCCGATCGCGGTCGAGTATAGAAATATCGCTGCGGAAGTGACGCCGACCAGAGTCAACCAAAGC
>VHDF01000188.1 GCA_016871495.1 Verrucomicrobiota bacterium
AGGAGGTCGCTCTCCTTCCTGTAGGCACTCTGCTCCGCCGTGATGCGCTTACTCAAGCGCAGCCCGTCAGTCAGGTACCGGCGTGCCCCTTCGATCATCCATTTCAGAATTCCGTTACGCTCGGAAATAAGCTTCTCCTCCAGACCAGAGTCACGCTCATCTTGTGTAAAGCGACGCCTAAACGGGACTAGTACAAGCCTTCTCCAAATTGCGTCGTCGTCACCTGTAATGATCGGCTTGTGGTTCGTCCGCAGCCACGGGGTAAAAGTTGGCTGGAATTCAAAGAATTCCCTATGGAGAAACCGCGCCGAGATCGGCTCGCGGCCCGCGAGGACTTTTACGATCTGCTCGTCCAAACGATCACCAGCCTGCATCTCATTGATGGAAACGTAGCGCGATCCAGCCAGCGCCGCCAAGTCGTTGCGCGGGGCAGCGTCCCCAGCTTTTCTGACGGTGAGGATTGAGGGTGGGGCGGTGACAGCGTAGTCGGCCATGATGGCCTGGACGATGTTGTTGAAGATGCTCTTCCCGTTGCTTCCGAATCCGAAACAGATGATCAAAAGCTCCTCGGTGCTCTTCCCGGTGAGCGTGTATCCGAGCAGCAGTTGAACGGACTCGATCGTTTCGCTGTCACCCTGAAAAATCTCCTCTAAGAACTTGAGCCAGCGGGTGCAGGCGACGGATTCTGAAAACGTTGCGGCAGCGTATCGGGTTATCAGGCGGCGGGGTTCATTGGGCAAGAGAGTGCCGGTACGAAGATCCACGACGCCGTCTTGGACGCCCAGAAGATTCGGATCCTGGTCGAGTTCATCGATAGTGACGGCCATGCCGGGTTCCGATACGGCAAGGCGCAGCATTGCCAGGATCCTCGGAAGATTGTGTGCCGCCAGCGCTTCAAGAATGAGCCTCTTGCCGCTGTCCGGGTTCGTGCGATAGGCGTCGGTCGCGGCCTCAAGAATCTGAGCGCACACGGTCTTGGCGAACGCGATCTCCTCATCCTTCGCGCAGTAGAGCCATTTCCCGGAATCCCACATCAACCATTTCCCGCGAGTGGTGACGTACAAGAACCGACCGCGCGCCGCGCTAGCAAATGCTTTTGCGTTCCTAATGTCGCCGTGCGAGTCGAGCAGGCTTACATGGGTAGTTTCGGACGGCGCGGCCGTGATGGCCATGGGGGGCGGCGGCAGCTCGGACATCGCTTTTGTGATGGTGCGCTCGCGGTAATCGTCGCGCTCGACCCACTTTGCGCGCTGTCCGAGGCCAGACATGCTGAAGACTTGCTCCACTGCTGCGGCGATGACATCGCGAGGCAAAGCCCGCTCAGCACACTCCCGCATAATTTTCCCCGCGAGCGCAAGATCTGCTTCACTTTGACTGCTATACCCGTTGATGCCGCTGCGCCGGGGCACGAGGTCGAAGTGACCGTTCCAGAGTTCGGGGTTACGCTGCGCTACGGCCGCCGCGACCAGTTCAATCGATGTTTGAGGCGCGTGTGTGTTCAGCTCCGGGCTTGGCTTCTCGGTGCCCGTTTTCGGCGATTGATTAGTTGCGATCCAGGCGCTGCGGATGTCATCCCCAAGGTAGCTCGGTCCGACATCGAGCAAGGTCACGACCGGCGTACGTCCCTCAGCTTTGTACTTCATGTGGCGAAACCCCGGCAACCGAAGAAGGCGACTCACATCAACCGCTGCAGGATCGGCGCCGTACTGGACAAGCGACTGGTTAATTTTTTTTGTCTCGTCGGGCGTCAACACCTCGTCCGGCGCGAGGGACCAGTAAAGGTTAAGCCGATTTGACTCGCTGCTTTGTACCCTAATTGACGGTTTCAGTTTCTCGGTGACGCGGGAAAGCTGTTCAAGCGTCACACCGTCCATATCTGCATGGATACCGCGAATCCGTTTCACCGAAGCCGCACGACGGGGACCGGCAAATTCGTTACGGGCGATGAAGACCCCAGCGCCCCGCTCGTTCAGCTGACCTAGTGCAGGCAGGAGGGCTGCAACATCCCGAACCGATAACCTCGGGAAGCGGCGGCTGAGTGGGTCGGGCTTGGGCTTCGGAAAGCCCTTCGGGACGTCGCTGTAGCACTCGATGTTGAACCTCGCGTCTGGCGAAGGATCGAGGTGCGCAAGGAAGTCGAGGGCTGGATGCGTCGAGGTGCCGGGGATGCCAAGGCCTGTTTCACATTGGGTTGCGTGGTCTGTAGCCCCGTCCCTGCTGTCCGTGGTGAAGTTCATACTGCGTGAACGAACGGCTTAGACTCGCACATTGCGGTACGACTCAGGTGCAGAGAGCCACTTTCGCACGTCCCCAACCCGCCATGCGGTGACGTTGGCGGATGCTTTGATGGGCTCTGGGAATTCGCCTGCCTTGCACTTTCGCCAAAGTGTCGACCCACTGAATGGAACCACACCCGCAGCGAGAAGCGTCCCGAGGCGAATCAAAGCCTCATCAGGGAGGGCGTTGAATTTGAAATTGTCCATGCTGGACCTCAGTGCGTTGGTGTGCAACGAGGTGCATGGTGCCCGTGGCCTACCTAGGCCGCAGGTACTCGAAATGGGTCATTTCAGATCCCTGCCTTGCTTCTACGAATACGGGGAGTCGGGGTCGAGGTATTTGCGTGTAACCGAGCGCAT
>VHDF01000189.1 GCA_016871495.1 Verrucomicrobiota bacterium
TGACGCCCTTCAATTGCTGGTGATCGGCCGGGTCGGCCCGGAGAAGAACGCGTTCTGCCTCATGGAGGCGCTCAAGATTCTTGGACAGCGAAACAAGACGATTCCCTTCGTCCGGTGGGTCGGAGGCAAGGACACCAGCACGCGAGGATTGCAGTACTGGGAGCGCATCCGTCAGTGGATGGAAGGAAATCCTGACCTTCGGGCGCGTTGGGAGTGGATGGGGGAGCGTCAGGAGGCGCCGGCTCTCCTGGCGACGGCTGATGCCTTGGTGTTGTGTTCATTTTATGAGGGTCTGCCCAATGTGGTGTGCGAGGCATTCGCGATGGGGCGAATCGTTCTCGCCTCTCATGTCTGCGAGCATCCGAGGCTCGTGGCGGACGGGGTCAGAGGATTTCTTTTTGATCCGAGCCGGCCGGAGACACTCGCGGATGCGATCGAACGGTTGGAGGGTTTGGATGCGGAGCGTTGGTCGAGCATGTCGGCGAGCGCACGAAGCTATGCGGAGCAACATCTGAAGGTGGATCGAATGGTCCTCGAATTCGAACAACTCCTTCTTCGCTGCATTGAGGAGAGGCGTTAGGAAGCCGATGTGCGGGTTTGCGGGCATATTGAGGTCAGGCCGGTCCGCTGGTGCCGGAGTGGATGCCGAAGTCGAGCAGGCTGTTCAGCAAATGATTCAGTGCCTGCGCCGCAGGGGCCCGGATGGAACGGGCCTCTTCGTCAATCCAAAGGTGGCCTTGGGCCATTGCCGGTTGAGCATCTTGGATCTGAGCGAGGCGGGAGCCCAGCCGATGGTGCGGCAAGAGGGCGGAGTCGTCGTTGTTTACAATGGTGAGTGCTATAATTTCAGGGAGTTAAGGCAGGAACTGGCAGGGAAGGGCCGGGAGTTCAGAAGCCAGTCCGATACCGAGGTCGTATTGCAAATGTATGAGGCCTGGGGTCCCGACGGGCTGAAGCGATTGGAAGGCATCTTTGCGCTCGCGATCTGGGATAGGCGTCGAGATCGCCTCGTTTTGATGCGCGACCGGCTTGGGATCAAGCCGCTCTACTACGGCACCTCGAGATTCGGATTGGCCTTTGGATCCGAGATCAAAGCGGTCAAGGCGGCGGGAGGAGTGGACCTTGGGCTGGATGAGCAGAGTTTTTCGGAGTATCTATGGTTCGGCAATACCTTTGACGAGCGGACTTTTTACGGAGGAGTGCGATCGCTCAGGCCGGGGCACTGGTTGATCGTGGAGGGCGCGGAAGAGCGAATCGAACCCTGGTGGAAGCTTGAGGATTGGCTCGTGGACGTGCCGACGGGAGTCACCGAGAGCGATGCGGCCACGGAGCTTCGGGATCGCATCGATGTCGCCGTCACGCGGCAACTGATCAGTGATGTTCCCGTTGGGATTTTCCTCAGCGGCGGTGTGGACTCCTCAACGATCGCCGCGGCCGCGGTCCAAGCTGGAGGATCCAGTCCGGTAAGCTTTGCGGCTGGATTTGATTTTGCTGGCGGGGTGGATGAGTTGTCGAAAGCTCGCGGGGTGGCAACGCAGCTCGGCCTTGAGCATCATGAGTTGCGGATTTCCGGGGTGGACTTGGCCTCAACTTTGAAGCAGTTAGCCAGGGCTCACGACGAGCCCTTCGCGGATGCGGCGAACATCCCGCTCTATTTGATGTGCAGGGAGCTTTCCGGGCGGATCAAGGTTGTGTTGCAAGGAGACGGCGGAGACGAGCTTTTCGCCGGCTATCGCCGCTATGCCCTGCTGCAGAATGCCCGATGGTGGAAGCGTTGTCCGACAGCCCTCGTCCCGGTTCTGCGTTCGGGCGGAGCCTACGGCCAGCGGTTGGGCCGATTGTTGGATGCGATGGCCCAGCCCGACCCGGCTGTGAGAATGGCCTTGCTCTTGACTATGGAGACTCGCTTTGAGCCGCCGGAACGGCTGCTGATGAAGGAGCGGCAAGTCTCCCTGAGAAATTCGACCGATCCCTTCCTGGCCTACCGTGGCGCGGCCGAGCGCTTTCAAACCGAGGACCCGGTGCAGCAAATGTTGCTCACCGACCTGACGGTTCAACTGCCGTCCCAGTTCCTTTGCAAGGTGGACCGGGCCACCATGGCGGCGAGTGTCGAGGCGCGGGTTCCTCTTCTGGACGAGCAGGTGGTGCGGTTGGCCGTGCAACTTCCCTCGTCCTGGAAAACAAGAGGAACTCAGAAGAAATTGATTTTGCGAAACTCCCAACGAACAAGATTGCCCGGCAGTGTGCTCGATGCCCCGAAGTCTGGTTTCGGCGTTCCCTATTCGTTCTGGCTTCGTACCGCCCTGCGCGAGTTTGCGGCGGAACGTATCCTGGATCGAAGCTTTCGCGAGACCTTCGCGGTGGACG
>VHDF01000190.1 GCA_016871495.1 Verrucomicrobiota bacterium
TACTCCCTCACCCACCGCGCACGCTCCGCGCCGCGGCTCGCCGAAACTCCACCAGGATCGCTCTTCATGCCCTCACCATAACCCATCCCCAGTCCCTCCGAACAGATGCGCCCCGCTTACCGCTTACAAAAGGGCGGCGACTACATCCTGCAAATTCGCGGCAACCAGCCCACCTTGGAGGCTTATGCGAAAAAGCAACTGGCCTCAGCTCCCCCCCTTTATCCGAAACCGACTGCGGTCACGGAAGGATCGACGAGCGCCAGCTCCGAACCGTACCCACCGATGCCGAAGCCTGCGATTTTCCGGAAGCGCGCCAACTTCTGAGGGCTCAAACCAGGGACCTGAGCGACCCGCAACCAGCTTCAGCGCAAGGCGTAGCCACCACTCCCGTTGCGGGTGAAGTGTTGCCAGCCCAGGGACCGAACATCATCCGACATTTTATCACCAGCCTCGACCGAGCCGATGCCGATCCTAAAAGGCTGGCGAATGCGATTCGAGGCCACTGGGGTTGCGAGACTCAGCATTGGCGGCGCGATGTCCTCTGGCGCGAAGACAAGTGTTTGTTGAAAAGCCCCAACGCCGCCTGTGCCTTGGCACTCCTGCGGGTCGGACTGCAAGCCCTCCTCATCGGCGTCGGCCGTAGCTCACTGCCCAGCGTCTTCGAGGATGCCAGCGCCGACCCAGCCCTGGCCCTCAGCTGGCTCAAAGAACGCAACTTGCACACATGAAGCAAAAAGCCCTGGTGGGCGGCGTGCCCAAGCTGGCGGATGTCGGTTTGGTCGCAGCGGTGGATGAGGCGCAGTCTTTGGTGGGGACGGCGGGTTACATCGCGCCGGAAGGACCGGGAACATCGCAGGCCGATCTCTACGCGTTAGGCAAGGTGCTGTATGAAGCGGCGTTCGGGAAAGATCGCGAGGGAGAGTTTGTCAACGGTGGGGTCCAGCTTCACGACGAACTGGGACCGTGAAAACAACACGGCGCCGGCGCCGACGCGACCGTGAGCCGCGAGCGCAGGGTTGACTTTCAGGCTGTTGTGACACAATTTGGGCCACATGAAAACGGCCACGGCCAGAGAACTAAAGCATGGCCTTTCCGCGATTCTCGACCTGGTTGAAAGCGGCGAGTCGGTTTGCATCAAGCGGTATGGGCACGTCATCGCTCGACTGATTCCCGAGAAGAAAACGAACCGTTCGTTCATCGGTGGAAACGCGGGAGGACCTTCATTGCCGGGTGATTTCAATAAACCGACGGAGGAGCCGCATTGGTGAAATACCTGTTGGACACGTCCGTGTGGTTCCTGCTTTCGCAGGAGCCGGATCGGTTGCCAACGAAGTGCCTGCAATTGGCGCGAACCGAGGCCGAGTTGGGGTTGAGTTGTGTCTCCTTGAGGGAAATTGCGTGGAAACAAGCGCAAGGGAAACTGGATCTGGGCAAGCCCCTTCTGGCCTGGTTGTCCACCGCGCTGACGCCCCAGATTCGATTGCTGACTATCACGCCGGAAGTGGCCGCTGATTCCGCGACGCTGCCTCACTTCCCCAACAAAGATCCCTACGATCAAATGATTGTGGCCACGGCGCGACAGAACAACCTGACGATCATTTCCAATGACGATGCGTGGAAGAACTACGCCGGGGCCCAGATTCTGTATTTCAAGCCGGCTGCGCCAAAAACAACCTGATTGAGCTACGCTCTCCCAAGAGGCGGGGACACGGTGGAGCGCGTCCTTGGCCGCGCTGCGCAATTACCGCGGCGCCGAAGTCCGCTCCACGATCCACCGGTAATCCACGTCCGTCATATGGACCGCCCCGACTGGCGCCACCACCCGCACCAACCGCATCGTCTACGACGCCAACGGAGTCGATCCCATCGAGGCGCACAGGCCGGGCGACGTCCTGCTCTCGAGCAACGTCTTCAACGCCTTCCACCAAGTCACCACCAACATCACCGACGCCGGCGGCATCTCCATCACCCTGGTCTACGACAACCTCTCCCGGATCACCCCAAGATCTATCGCGACGGCGGATCCGAAGGTTTCGGCTACTCGCCCCTCGGGCTCGTCGCCCACACCAACCCCCTCGGCCAGGTCACACGTAACGCCTAGCCCGCATATTTCATGGCGCGATCGATTTTAGGAATTTGGAGGGCAAGATTTTCCTGAGACGCGGCGGAATGGGCGTTGGAGGGCTGGTGGTGGGGTGACGACAAGGGGGAACGGCGGTATCGCGGGTGAAAACTCGACTTTGCGGGCGTTTTTGACGACGGCGCAGCTTTCGGAGATTTTCCGAATCCCAATCGCCTACGGGTTGTGGTGTCGGCGGCTAATCACTCCACAAGGCCGCGGCCAT
>VHDF01000191.1 GCA_016871495.1 Verrucomicrobiota bacterium
GAACGGAAGGCAGGGGGTCCCCATCCTTCAATACGCGCTCGAGAATCATCGCCGCGACGCGATCGCGGAGTTGACGATAGATCGGGGCGTTATCGGTCCATTGCGGGTCCATTCACGTCGCTCCGAGAATCCGGTCGTTTAAAGGACGCCTGAAGCCTCGATCAGACTCCAGAAAAAACTCAAGGTCAGCGCAACGGCAATCGATGCGGCCGCGACGGCCGGGGCCAAATCCGGGGATATCTGGTTGATGGGGCATGTGCTCACGTTACTTCCTCTTGAATAATCCTTATAGTGCTTTATATAACTATAACACCATAACGCAGTCAAGGGCTTCTGGATCGCCCTCTCTCCCGAGGGGCGATACCGTAGAATCCGCGCGCGAAAATAATCTCATTTCCCCGGAGACTCTCGAGATGAAGCAGCCTTTGAATGTCGCCATCACCGGCGCCGCTGGCCAGATCGGCTACGCCCTCGCTTTCCGTGTCGCCTCGGGCGCCATGCTTGGCTCCGACCAACCGGTCAACCTGCATCTTCTCGAGATCACGCCGGCGCTGCCCACCCTGCAGGGCGTCGTGATGGAGCTCAACGACTGCGCCTTCCCCACGCTCAACAAGGTGGTCGCCACCGACGATGCGCGGGTCGCCTTCGAGGACTGTCATGCCGC
The DNA here is from genome assembly GCA_016871495.1 of Verrucomicrobiota bacterium. Classification (NCBI taxonomy): domain Bacteria; kingdom Pseudomonadati; phylum Verrucomicrobiota; species Verrucomicrobiota bacterium. The sequence goes on from VHDF01000191.1 coordinate 665, forward strand.
CTTGCTCGTGGGTGCTCGCCCGAGAGGCCCCGGCATGGAGCGCAAAGACCTGCTTTTATCCAATGCGCAAATTTTCTCAGCCCAAGGCAAGGCCCTGAACGAAGTGGCCGCCCGAGACATCCGCGTGCTCGTGGTCGGTAATCCGGCCAATACGAACGCGTTGATCGCCATGAAGAATGCGCCGTCGCTTAAGCCGCAGAGCTTCACCGCAATGACCCGCCTCGATCACAACCGTGCCCTGTCGCAGTTGGCCGAAAAGACCGGCAGTCACGTGAACGACATCCAAAAAATGATTATCTGGGGAAATCACTCCGCGACCCAGTATCCCGATATCAACCACTGCTTCGTCAAAGGCCAGCCCGCCCGCAGCCTCGTCGATGCCGAATGGACTGGGAAAATTTTCATCCCCACCGTCCAGCAACGCGGCGCAGCCATCATCAAGGCACGCGGTGCCTCCTCGGCCGCCTCGGCCGGCTCTGCCGCCATCGATCACATCCGTGACTGGTTCCGCGGATCGGCTCAGGGTGACTGGGTGTCAATGGGCATCCCCTCCGACGGTAGCTACGGCATCCCCGAAGGCGTGATTTACTCCTACCCGGTGGTCTGTCACGGCGGTCGGTACGACATCGTGCAAGGGTTAGCCATTGACGAAAACAGCCGAAAGCGCCTAGACGCCACCCACCAGGAGCTCTTGGAGGAGCGCGATGGGGTGAAGGGCCTGCTCGACTGATTGCGGGCGGCGAGGCGCCGCCCCTATAAAGGGTTTGCGCATACAGTCGCTTATAATAGAGGGTCTATATGTCCCACATCCTCATCGCCCTCGCCTTGCTGGTCCTCACGGGACTGGCTCTGACGCTCAGGGGCGGCGTCATCGCAATCCTGTTCGTCGCTGCGCTGCTCTATCTCGCCTACAAGCGGCTGAGCTTGCTTGCCTACACCGTGACCTTCGGTGCACTGCTCGTTGCCTATTCGGCAATCGGCGAACCCGCGGGCCTCTGGAAAGGATTTCTTTGGCTGCTGTTTGCGGGTCTCGTACTACTCAACATCACACCGCTGCGTCAAAAGTGGGTGACGCGCCCGTTCATGAAGATCTACCGTCGGATGCTGCCGGCGATGTCGTCCACCGAACGCGAAGCACTCGAGGCCGGCACGGTCTGGTGGGACGGTGAACTCTTTACGGGAAAGCCGAACTGGTCGAAGTTGCTTGGCGCGAAGGCGCCAATACTCTCTGCTGAAGAACAAGCCTTCCTCGACGGTCCGTGCGAAGAACTCTGTCGTATGATCGATGACTTCGACATCACGCACCGGCGTGGCGATATGCCTCCGGAACTGTGGGACTTCCTAAAGCGCAACGGCTTTTTCGCGATGATCATCGCAAAGAAATATGGTGGCCTAGAGTTCTCGGCCTATGCGCACTCCTGCGTTCTCGCCAAACTTTCGAGTCGTAGTGCGGTCGTATCATCGACGGTTGCCGTACCAAACTCTCTCGGCCCGGGCGAACTCCTTCAGCACTACGGCACCGATGAGCAAAAAAACTATTACTTGCCGCGGCTCGCGAGCGGCGAAGATATCCCCTGTTTTGCACTGACGGGACCGCGTGCGGGTTCCGATGCCGCCTCGCTCCCGGACTCAGGCGTCGTATGCCGAGGGATGTGGCAGGGCCGGGAAAGCAT
>VHDF01000192.1 GCA_016871495.1 Verrucomicrobiota bacterium
CCGCCATCCACCAGATGTGCATCCTCCTCACTGAAACAGAAACCGTCTTTCCGACCACCCAACTCCGTCTCATCTACCGCCAGGTCGGCTCATCCTGATTCCACCCCAGGTCAGGATGTCTGAGCCTCAGCGGCTATGACGGCATTTTGCTGCAAAAACGCCTCTACTCCGGCTCACGCCGCCGTCGCATCGCACGCAGCGGTTTGCCCGTCATTTTTGACATCGATGACGCCACCTGGCATCCGCTGGAAAAGAAGCATCACTTCCTCACCCGCTGGCGCACTCAGCATCGGCTCAGCGCCAGCCTCCGCATGGCCAGACTCGCGCTTCCCGCGAACGAGTTCATCGCCGCGCGTCTCCGCCAGGATCACTCACGCGTCGAAGAATGGCGGCGCGCTTTACGCCTCCAGCACCGCGGAGTGGATCGAGAAACTCACGCAGCTCATCCGCGATGCCGCGCTGCGCCGTGAAATGGGCACGCGCGGACGCGCCCGTTTTGAGCAACATTACACCGCCGAGGCCGTCGCCCGCACGCTCGCCACCCGCATGCGCGAACTCGCCGCTCCACGATCATGAAACCGCAATTCGATGCCTCACCGCTGCGCAAAGCGCTCCTCTGCCTGAACAAGGACAGCCGCCGCGACTTCCGTTTCTTCCGCCAGTTCCCGCGCGGCCCCTTCCGCACCTTTCTCGACATCGGCGCGTATCACGGCGAGTTCACCGACCGCGTCCTGCGCCACTACCCGGTCGAAAAAGTCTTCCTCTTCGAGCCCTTCCCGGATTCCATCTCGCTGCTGCGTCAGCGCTACGCCGCGGAGCCGCGCTGCACCGTGCATCCGTATGCGCTTTCTGATCAAAGCGGCTCCACCGCGCTTCGCGTGCTCAACAAGGCGGATTCCAGCTCCCTGCTCGATCCCGTCGGCGATGCCAGCGCCGTCCTGCAGCGCGATTTTCATGAAGTCGGCCAGACGCAGATCGAAACCCGCCGTCTCGATGAAATTCCCGGCCTCGCCGACGTGCCGCGCTTTGATCTGGCCAAGATCGACGTGCAAGGCGCGGAGTTGAAAGTGCTGCGCGGCTGCGGCGCGCTGCTCGATCGCATCCAGGCCATCTACATCGAGGTGAACTTCCGCTCCCTTTATCAAAACGGCGCGGTGTTTTGCGAAACGCACGCCTTCCTCGAACAAGCCGGCTTCCTGCTCGGTTTCATGCAGGAATTCCGACGCAACGCCGAAGGCGCGCTCATTTACGGCAACGCGTATTACTTCCGCCCCGGCTCACGCTGACACGCGTCAGCGCGCGCTCACCTTCACCACCGGTTCGCGATGATGCTGCAGCCCAAGGGCCAGCACGCGCTTCAATTGCTTCTCAAACTCCTCCGGCGGAAACGGCCAGTCGCCGTCATTCGGCCACGGCAGACCGGAAAACATCCGCAGGGCCGAATTCCCCGTCATGTGCGCGAAAGCCCTGGCCGGTGACTTCGACTTATCCCGCCGTAGCCTGGCTGAACGAACAACGGAACCACCCTCGGTTGGACACTGCGACATGAACGCATCGATGGGTAAGGGCTACGTCAAAGAGCTGCGCCATGCGTGCGCGGGTGAAGTCGGGAGATGCGCTGAGGGGGAAAACGCCATTGTATCCGGCATTGTATCCCTCGCGACGAAAAATGAGGCCCGTTGGGTCCACTTGGGACCGTTTCGCCGAATAAAGAAATGCGGTAAGTCCTTGTGGGCCCAAATGAGTCCACATAAGTCCTTGTGGATAAAGCAGATGTACAGTCTTCCCCCTTTGGCCACTTGGGTATCCTACCGAGCCAGTTCCGGCGCGGTCGCGGCCACGCCAGGGAGCGGGATTAAGCCAAACTCGCTTCCCTGGCTCAAGTTGAAAACCTGCTGATTGGCTGGGGCGCTCACGGCTGATTCATCTGGTTTTGGGGAGACGAACCTCCACGAAAGAAATCGGAAGGGATCCCCCCATCTCCACCGGTTTTGATTTCGTGCCTGTTCGTGATTTTCGTGGTTCTCCCGCCCCCTGATCGGGTCGGGTGCCGGGGATTGCGCCCCGGCACCCTCCCACACCACCGGACGTGCGGTTTTCCGCATCCGGCGGTTGAACGCAGCGGCCCTTCACACGGTGGCCGCAAGGTCGGATGGCATCCAAAACCCGTGACGTCGCAACGCCGCGTTGCTTAACGCCGTCTGCA
>VHDF01000193.1 GCA_016871495.1 Verrucomicrobiota bacterium
CCAAGAGCTACAACAAAGGCAAACCCATCCGCATCGAGGAGTTCGAGGCCGAGCGCGCGTGGTGGGGCGAGGAAAAAGACGGCTTCAAGTCCCGTGTGGAAAACGAGCAGGCCTGGCGCGTCTCCATCGACCAGATCAAGGCCGGCAACTTCAACCTCGACCTCAAGAACCCGCACAACCCCGACACCGGCCCCGGCGACGTGGACCACCTCCTGCCCGAATACGAAAAGCTCCTTGCCCAGATCGCCGCCACCCGCGCCGCGCTGAAACAGGAACTCCACCACGCCCTCACCGCCACCGCCGGGACTGCCGAATGAAGCTGGAGACGTTTTTCGAGAAATTCGACCAGTTCGCCGACGCGCCCGACGCGGTGGCTAAGATGCGCGAGCTGGTGCTGCAACTCGCAGTGACGGGGAGGCTCGTGACTCAGGACAAACGAGACGAACCGGCTTCGGTGCTCTTGGAATCAACGGAAGCCGAGCGGGCAAAGCTCACCGCAGCAAAGAAGATCAAATCGCGGCCAACCTCGCCTGTTGAGTCGGATGAGCACCCGTTCGACCTGCCTTCAAGTTGGGCATGGGCGAGGCTGTCGGATGTCGGCTACGAACTCGGCCAGAAGGTGCCAGACAAGCGTTTCACCTACATTGACGTCGGCGGCATCGACTCGGACAAGGGACGCATCAGCGACCGCGTCGAGAAGCTGGAACCTGACGACGCACCGTCACGAGCGCGGAAACTCGTCGCTCGTGGCACGGTGATCTACTCCACAGTTCGGCCCTATTTGCTGAACATCGCAATCGTCGATCAGGATTTCGATCCCGAACCAATCGCCAGCACTGCCTTCGGCATCCTTCATCCCTTTGTGGGCATCAACAACCGCTACCTGTTTTACTGGCTGAGGAGCGCGCCGTTCACGGCCTACGTCCAGGCGGGCATGAAGGGCATGGCCTATCCCGCGATTAACGACGAGAAGTTCTACAGCGGTTTCATTGCGCTCCCACCCCTCGCCGAGCAGAAGCGGATTGTGGCGAAGGTGGATGAGTTGATGGCGTTGTGTGATCGGCTGGAGGCGCAGCAGCAGGAACGGGAGACGCGGCACGCCGCGCTCGCCCGCGCGTCGCTGGCCCGCTTCGCCGACGCGCCCACCCCGGCCAACCTCCACTTCCTCTTCCACCCGTCCTACGCCATCCCCCCCGCCGACCTCCGCAAATCCATCCTCACCCTCGCCGTCCAAGGCAAACTCGTCCCCCAAGACCCCAACGACGAACCGGCGCTGACCCTATTGGATCAAATCGCCTTCCACAAGGCAGCCTTGACAAAAGAGGGCAAGCTTCGTGGCTCAACTACGGTCAAGGCCATGGCCGACGACGAGGCCGAGTTCGAGATTCCCTCCAACTGGTGTTGGGTGCGCTTCGGCGAAATCATGGTCAACCGAGATGGCGAGCGGATTCCCGTGAGCAAGGAGGAGCGCGAAACCAAAGCGAAGACCTACGATTACTACGGCGCGTCAGGAGTCATCGACAAGATCGACGGCTACCTCTTCGACAAGCCACTCCTGCTCATCGGGGAAGACGGCGCGAACCTTATCAATCGCTCAACGCCCATCGCCTTCATTGCACGAGGAAAATACTGGGTGAACAACCACGCCCATGTTCTTGACGGCATCTCGGAGGATTTTCTCCGGTTCATCGAGTTGCACATCAACGCCATCAACCTTGAGAAATACGTCACCGGTTCTGCACAGCCGAAGATGAATCAGGCGAAGATGAACAGCATCCCCATCGCACTCCCACCCCTGGCCGAACAACGCCGGATCGTGGCGAAAGTGGAGCAACTGATGGCCTTGGTGGACGCGTTGGAGCAACAACTCGCCGCCTCCCGCGCCACCGCCGCCAACCTCCTCACCGCCCTCGTCGCCGAACTCACCACCGCCTGACCTCCCATGCCGCACGAATCCCGAATCGACTTTGAACTCGTCCGCACGATTGCCGGAGAATTTCCACATGGGTCTTGGCAACGGCTTGACTGCGCGAGCCTTCACATGCCGACGGAGCTCAATCCAGGAGCACGCGAATGGG
>VHDF01000194.1 GCA_016871495.1 Verrucomicrobiota bacterium
GAGGACGCCTGCAGTGGTGTCCGCAGTCTGCAATCCGCCTTGATGGCCACGTTGTTTGTGAGCCACCTGGCTTTTCGTGGTTGGTGCTCACGGTTGCTCCTGGTCGGAGCCGGCTGTGGACTTGCCCTGGCCACCAATTTGGGACGCTCCGTCTGGCTCAGTGTCGTGGCCCATCGCCGGGGGCCTGAAGCCGTGGACCGGCTTCATGACCCGGCGGGCTGGCTCATTCTACTCTGCACACTTTCCGGTGTGCTCCTCGCGGTGTGGGCGTGCCGACGGATGGAATCCTATCTGCCGCAAGGAACACGACCGGTGGGATCCATCCCGCATGCCCCCTAGATCCAAGTGAAAGGCGCCATTTCAAAAACCTTCCGACGCATCCTGGTCCTGGCGGTTGCGGACGTCACCGCCATTGTGTTCAGTTTATGGATCGCTTACCAACTTCGATTTGATTTTCAGATTCTCGCCTCTGAACAAGTGCGAATGTGGCCTGTGATCGGATGGGTCCTGCCGCTCAAGATCGTTCTCTTGATCTTTTTCAGGCAATTCGATGGATTGCTGGGCTATTTCGGTCTGCCCGATTTGAAGCGACTTCTTGCTTACTCGGTTTGCTCTTCCGGATTAGTCGCCTTGGTTTGGTTTGCAACCGGCGGACTGTGCGCACCTCCCCGCTCCGTCATCCTTGTCGATTTTCTCATTGCCATGATGCTCATGGGAGGTGGACGGTTGGGCCTGCGAGTCCTGCGTGAGCGATACCTCGCGCCGGAAGCCCGCCATAGCGGGAGGGTAAAGAGAGTCGCGATCGTGGGAGCAGGCGATGTCGGTTCATCGCTGGCTCGGGAAATTTCCGTCAAACGCGGCCTGGGCATGAAACCCATCGCCTTCTTCGACGACGACATGTCGAAGTGGCGTTCGCGAGTTCATGACATTCCGGTTTTGGGCGGACCTGAAGCCCTCCTGGATCGCACTATGAATCTCCGATTGGAAGAGGTCATCATCGCCATGCCCTCGGCCTCCGCGAAACGGATCGGTGAAGTCGTAAAGATATTGCAGAAAGCGCGCCTCAAGTTTCAAACCGTACCTTCCCTTCCTCAACTCGCTTCGGGACAAGTCAAAGTCAGCCAGCTTCGCTCCGTTGAAATTCAAGATTTGCTGGGACGAGATGCGGTGAAGCTCGAGACCGAACATATTCGCGGCGTCTTGGAGGACAAGGTGGTGCTCGTCACCGGCGCCGGAGGCAGTATCGGCGGCGAACTGTGCCGGCAAATTCTGGAATTCCACCCCCGACGGCTCCTGTTGCTCGACCAGAGCGAGGTCCAGCTCTTCCAAATCGAGCAGGAGCTGCTGGAGCGCGGCCACGGATCGATCATCTTCCCGCTCATTGCGGACGTTCTCGACACCACTCGCATACGCCAGATTTTCGAACGTCAGAGGCCGGAAGTGGTGTTCCATGCCGCCGCCCACAAGCATGTTCCCATGATGGAAAGCCAGCCCTCCGAAGCGATCAAGAACAACACGTTCGGGACCGCCCGGCTGGCGGAGGCGGCCCGCGATCACGGAGTGGCCCGGTTCGTCATGATCTCGACGGACAAGGCCATCAATCCCACCAGTGTGATGGGAGCCACCAAGCGGGTCGCAGAAATCTTCCTCCAAGCCCTCCACGCCGAAACGAGCGGCGGCACTCAGTTCATAGCCGTCCACTTCGGCAATGTGCTGGGATCCTCAGGAAGCGTCATTCCCACGTTCCAAAAACAAATCGCCTTGGGAGGCCCCGTCAAAGTCACCCACCGCGATGTCACGCGGTACTTCATGACGATTCCCGAGGCGTGCGGACTGGTGCTGCAAAGTTGCGCCCAAGGGCAAGGCGGTGAGATTTTCGTGCTCGACATGGGCCAGCCGGTCAAGATCGTCGATCTGGCGCGCCAACTGATCGAGCTGAACGGACTCGTCCCGGACGAGGATATTCTCATCGAATTCACCGGACTCCGGCCGGGCGAGAAACTCTTCGAGGAACTCAGTCACCAAGGCGAGAACA
>VHDF01000195.1 GCA_016871495.1 Verrucomicrobiota bacterium
TTACTTTTCGGCCATTCCGCGGTTTGCCGGTGGCGAGCGTCTGCCCATTCAAGAATCTGATTAATCGTCAGAACTGGAAGGGCTTGGATGTTTCTGCCGCCACGCTTCTCCGCCAGCAGTTGTGCCAGTGAGGAGCCGCCGGGAAGTCCGCGAATACCTATGCTGAGAGCGGCATGAATGTTGACCCACTTCTCACCATTGGTGTCCGGAATGGCGCCTGACTTAACTTTCGGCCATTCCCCGGTTTGCCGGTGGTGTGCGTCCGCCCACTTCAAAATCTGCTCCTCCGTCAGCGGCGGCAGCGGCGCGATTGAACGGACGGTGCGCAGGTAAAACGCATCAGCGAAACGGGCGGTGACACGAGTGGGGAGGTTGAGGGTTAGCTTGGACGGTAAGCTGGCGCGGACCTTGCCCCGCTTGCCGAGGTTGGCTCGCAGGTTGTCCAGTTCGCTGGCGAGCTGGTCGTCGTGCGAGCGCAGGGCTTTGAGCACGCGCCAGACCTGCTTGAAGGAGGAGTCTGCCAGCACGGTGTCGTCGTCCTCGCCGCTGCCGATATACACCGGCAGGATGATGATGCCGTGCTGCTTGTGCTCGGACTTGCGGATGGCCCGGCCCACGGCCTGGATGATGTCCACCTGCGATTCCTTTGGGTCAATGAAGGCCACGCCGTCCAAGGCCCGCACGTCAATGCCCTCACTCAAGCACCGGGCGTTGGTCACAATGCCACGGGCGGGCGGCTGCACTTCGCGGAGGCGGTCAAGGATGGCGTCGCGCCGGTTGCTGGCCATGTCGCCGGAAATCAGCTCGGTCCAAATCTGGCCGGAGGGCTGGTCGCGGCGGGGCATCCAGCGGAGGAACTGCGGAAACTGGTCGGCAAACTCGCGTGCCCGGCTCACGCGGCCGTGAAAGGTGATGATGCGCCGCAGGTCATACTTCCGAATGGCCTTGGCCACGGCGATGTGGCTCGCCAGCGTGCGGGCGTCGGTGATGGTCTCGCCGTCCACGGTGACGAAGGTGCCCTCCTCCGCATACTGACGGCACGCTGGGTCGTCCACGCCGACAATCTCCACGCGGTAGTCAGTGAGCAGCTTCAGCCGGATGGCGTCGGAGAACTTGAGTTCATGGAAGACGGGGCCGAAGACCGCGTGGTCATCCATCGAGACGAGTTCCAGCCCGAGCGAGTCAGCGCGGGACTTGGAAGCCTCGGACGCGAAGCGCGGAGTGGCGGTCATGAACAGGCGCTTGCGGGCGGGGATTTGCCGGGCATCGAGGACGGTGGCGAAGGGGCCTTCCTTGACGCCCGCGCAGCGGTGCGCCTCGTCCGCAATGACCAAGTCGAACGGCTTGAGCCGGTGCTGCTGGAGGGCGAGAGCCACCGTGGGAGCCGACTGGTAAGTGGAGAAAACCACTCGCCGCCCTGTGCCGCGCAGGAACGCCGCAATCTCGGAAGGTTGCGTGGTTGGCGGCACGCCCAGTTCGCTGACGTGGGCGATGAGATGATCCTCGCCGCCGATAGTCTGGTCGGAGCAGACCGGCAGAAAGCGGAACGGTTGAAGGGCATCCTTGGACCAATCGCTCAGAAGTTGGGAAACCAATGACAGCGAGGGCACGAGGACGAGCGTGCGCTGAGACTTCATCGCCTCGGCCACGCGCAGGCCGATGAGCGTCTTGCCGGTGCCACAGGCGCGGATGAGTTGCCCACGATCGTGCTGCTTGAATCCGCGAACGGCGTCGGCAATGGCCCGTCGCTGGTCCGGCCGGGGTTGGCGGGGAGGCGGTTGCGGGGCGACGAGCTTGTCCGGAGAAGCTGGCCAGTTCAGCTCGCGGTTCTTAAGCTCGGAGAACAGCAGGCAGCCCACCTTCTTTTCCTGAGCCTCGATAACCTCGCGGGCGTTGTGGCCCATCTCGGCGGCGGTGGCAATCAGCAGCCGA
>VHDF01000196.1 GCA_016871495.1 Verrucomicrobiota bacterium
GGATAACCCCGCCACCCCGACGAGGACGATGCGCCCTCGCTTGCGGCACATGCTTGCGGCTTGATGAACCGGCTCGTTGCTTGAAGTGGCCGCCGTAATTAAGACCGCATCCACGCCTCTTCCCTGGGTCGCCTCCATGGCCACCGCGACAGGATCGGTTCCCTTGGATAAATCCACGGTGGTCACCCCCCAGGCTTGCGCAAGCGCACAGCGACCGGAGTCAAAATCAATTCCGATGACCCGGCATCCGTGAGCCAATGCCAGTTGGACGGTCAGGAGCCCAATGAGTCCCAATCCCGTCACGACGATGGTTTCCCCGAGCGTGGGCACCGCAAGCCGCAGGCCTTGCAATCCAATGGCTCCCACCATGGCGAAGGTCGCTTGTTCGTCCGAAACACCCTCGGGAATACGCGCACAGAGATTTTTAGGCACTGCCACCCACTCCGCATGCTTCCCGTTGCTGATCACCCGGTCGCCCGGAGAGAATCCATCCACGCATGCACCTGCGCGAACCACCCGGCCGGCGTTGCAATATCCCAACGCTAACGGTTGATCGAGCTTGCTCTGCACCGCGGAAAGGGTCGCTGCCACGCCATCCGTCTTCGCCTTCTCCAGAACCATCTTCACCTTGTCAGGCTGCTGGCGGGCTTTCTCGATCCAATTCGCCCTTCCGAATCCAACGAGGCTGCGCTCGGTTCCAGCAGAAATCAGGGATGCGGACGTCCGAATGAGCAACTGGCCGGCCCCTGCTGCAGGCACAGGGACATCGGCCAACTCGGTCCGGCCAGTTTTCAAACTTTGCAGAATCTGTTTCATTTCGCCAGGACGGGTGTTCCTCCGCCCATTACGTTTTCAGTGGGAAAGGCTTAAGGACTGCACAGGCCGCTGATCCAGAAAATGTTGGCACCACAACTCAATGCAAATAAGCGATAACAGCGTATAACTTGCATCCACTTTGCCTGCGTCATTATCCGCCATGAGCCGCTGGACTGCATGGGGTTCAAACAGTCCCCTCCTTCTCAAACTGGACTCTGAAAGCAAGTCTCCCAGCAGTTCCCGGAGCTCGAATCGAATCCACCGCCGCAAGGGAGCCCCAAAACCGCTCTTCGGACGATAGACGATAGAATGAGGCAAATAGGGCTCCATCGCCTTTTTGAAGACCCACTTGCCTTCACCTCCTTTTTGTTTGAAGCGAGCCGGAATTCGGCTGGCGAATTCAGCAAGTTCCAAGTCCAAATAGGGCACTCTCGCCTCGATACCCACAGCCATCGACATCTTGTCTGTATAGATAAGATTGTGATCGGCCAGGAAGAACCGCTGTTCCAAAGCCAGCATCCGATCCAGGGGCTCCTTCGAGGGAGGAAGCTTCTCGAGAAATTCCAACATGGGTTGCTCGGCTCTTTCCGCTCCAAGCGCGGTAATAAAATCCTTGGTGAGGAGTGGCAGCAAATCATCGCGGGGCGTCCACAGAAAATAGTTGATCAACCGGCGGTCACCGGCCAATGCCGCCCCGTCAAAAAGTTTTCCAAGCCGCCTCAGGGTGGGCCTCCGCTTGTCCAGATTTCGCGTGACCTGCGAGAGGCGCTTTCGAATTTCGACGGGAAGCCAGCTCCAGATGGCTTCTGCTCTCACAGCCTGATGCCGGCGATACCCTGTGAATAGGTCGTCGCCGCCGGCGCCCGAAAGCAAAACCTTGATCCCCATCTCTCGGGCTCGACGGCTGATATACAACACATTCAGTGGCGCTGGGTCCGCCAAGGGCTCATCCAACTGCACCACCATCGACATGAGATCGGCCGCCATACGGGAGGAATCGACCGTCACCACCTCCAAGGGCACTCCCAAATGAGCGGCGACCTGCCTGGCGTGAG
>VHDF01000197.1 GCA_016871495.1 Verrucomicrobiota bacterium
TCAAAGACATCAAATTCAACATCGCCGATCATGAAACGCCGTTTACCAACTTGGTCGTGACCGCGGCCACTTCCAATCCCGCTGTGGTGCCGCTGAAAAACATCGTCTTCGCCGGAAACGGATTCGAGCGGCAGGTCAACATTCTCCCCGGTGATGGACCAGGCGGCATCGCCTGGATCACCCTGACCGTCCAGGATCGAGCGGGGGCCACGGCAAGCACTACCTTCCGCGCCGGGCATCGGAGCCCCCACGGCCTGGCAGACTCAATTGGCTCCACCCACTGGAAACACGCCTCGCTTCGAAGTGGTTCTGCCCATCCCGCCCGAATCGCCGGCTCGAGTTTTCAGGCTCCGGCGTGTGTTCTAGCAAAACAAGATCTCACCTGGAATTTCTGCCCGGATTCCGCTCCCGACTCCGTCCCCCACCCGGGCCCGGATCCCACGGCGGCATCTCTCCCGAGACCCATCGATTCCGCCAGCTCACTTTTCATGAAAACGCACAAGATTAAGCATTACGCAACCATCACCGTCATTGGCAAAGACAAGACCGGCGTCATCGCGCGCATCACTCATTTTCTCTTCGAACAACGGGCCAACATTGAGGCGCTCGAGGAACAAGTAACGAGGGGCCAGTTCAGCATGACCCTGCAAGCCTCCTGGAACGAAGGCAAAATCAATCCCGACTCCTTGCGCCAGGGACTCCGGGCCCTCGGCCAATCGCTCAAGATGGAGATTCAAGTCCGCCTCACTGATCCTCGCCGGAAGCGGCGAGTCGCCCTTCTGGCCACACGAGAGCCGCATTGCCTGGAAACGCTGCTCAAGCAGTTTTCCAGAGGGAAACTGGACGCGGAACCCGCCGTCGTCATTGCGAATCACACCGAATTGGCCCCGATGGCGGCGCAGTTCAAGGTGCCCTTCGTCCACATCCCCTGGAATGACCGCGTCACCGCCGAAGCAAAGTCCCTGGCCGAACTGGAAGCGCACAACGTCGATTTCGTCGTCCTGGCCCGGTTCATGAAGATCCTGTCGCCCAACTTCGTCTGGCGGTACAAAAACAAGATCATCAACATCCACCCGTCCCTTCTGCCCAGTTTTCCCGGACCCCAAGCCTACCGCCAAGCCTACGAACACGGCGTCAAAATCATTGGTGTCACCGCGCACTTCGTGAGCATACATCTCGACGAAGGCCCCATCATCGCCCAGGAATGCTTCAAAGTTCTGCCGCGCATGAAACTCAAGGAAATCGTCGCCAAAGGACAAAGTTTGGAAGCCAAGGCGCTGAGCCGGGCGGTCAACCTTTTCCTCGAACGCCGCCTGGATGTGTATTGGGGCACGGTCCGAGAGGTCTAACCCGCCTGTTTCACACTCGACGGGGTTTGGAAACGTTCCCCACAGAGTTTGAGCCATGCGGGTGAGATCGAACCGCGTCCCCCGTTCAACCAACGGATGCATTTCCCATGCTCCACCCCGTTGGAAGGAGTTCTTCCTCGAACCACCCCTCATGCTTGTGTTTTCGTGCAACAAGGGCGCGGTTTCCCGAGCCCGGAAATACCCAATTGCAAAACAAGTATGAAGATTTCCGGGCTAGAGCCGTCCTTTCCAACCTCGACCCGCGTCCTCCGCTTGCCACTGCAACGCGCCGTGGTCGGGGTATTTCGAAAGCTTGCGTCGAACCAGGAATTCCCGCATAACCCACGCGTTTGGCGGCCAGCTTAGCTCAGTGGTAGAGCTACGGTTTTGTAAACCGTCGGTCGTCGGTTCAAATCCGACAGCTGGCTCCACTCCATAATCCTCCAGAAGGGTCACAAGGTCTGAACACTCCCTAAACCGTCGGAATTCCGAGGAATCCAACGACTTGCACGT
>VHDF01000198.1 GCA_016871495.1 Verrucomicrobiota bacterium
GCGGATCCGGTGCACCCATCGCTACCCACTTTTCCAAAATGGCCACCTCCTCGCCCGACAGACGCTGCTTCGGCGGCATTTGCAGATTTTCATCCGTATATCGGACGGACTTGATCATCCGACTCTCCTCCGGTTTCCCCGGCTTGATGATCGGACCTGCCTCGCCGCCTTTTGCGACGCCAGCGCGGGTGTCGAGCCGCAGAGCGCCTTTTAGCTTTCCCGCTTTGGCGGCCTCCTCGCTGTGACACTTGTAGCATTGGCTCGCGAGAAGAGGGCGGACTTTGGATTCGAAAAACTCAATGCCGCTCGCTTCCTCAGCGCGCAGCGGGACGGCGAGGCCGATGGCGACCAGGCAAGCTAAACGTATGGAGGCCAGCCTCACGCGATGATGTCCCTCACGACCTCGCCGTGGACGTCTGTGAGACGGAAATCGCGCCCACTGTAGCGATAGGTCAGTTTTTCGTGATCCAGTCCCATCAGATGAAGCATCGTCGCGTGCAGGTCATGCACATGCACGCGATTATCGATCGCTTTGAAGCCGAACTCATCCGTGGATCCGTAGGTCATGCCTCCCTTCACGCCGCCTCCAGCCATCCAGACGGTAAAGCCGTGATGGTTATGGTCCCGGCCATCGTCGCCTTGTGAGGTCGGCGTCCTTCCAAACTCTCCGCCCCACAAGACCAGTGTGTCTTCCAGCAAGCCTCGCTGTTTCAAATCTCCGAGCAACGCGGCGATCGGCTGATCCACAACCGCGGCGTGATTGCGATGCGACTCGCTGTTCTTGGTGTGGTGATCCCACGGCTGGCTCTTGCCACAATAAATCTGAACGACACGCACACCTCTTTCCACGAGGCGACGCGCCAGCAGGCAGTTGCGCGCATAGGTCGAACGCTTGAATCCACCATCGCCGCTCTTCGCCACCAGTTCAGCGCCCGGACCGGTCAAACCGTATGCCGCGAGTGTCGACACTGCTTCCTGACTGGTATCGAAAGCGTCCGCCGCCGAGCTTTCCATGTTGAAAGCCATTTCGAGCGATTGAATTCGCGCATTCAACGCATTCTCGGCCCCGCGACGCTCCATGTGCATGGCGTTCAGTCGCTGGATGAGATCGAGCTCGCGCCGTTGAGTGGTCGGCGACAACTGCGCGTTCCGCAAAAACGGAATCACCTCGCGCGGATTGTAGTCCTTCGGCAACGCGACCTGGCAGCCCTGATAAATCCCCGGCAAGAATCGGCTGCTCCAGTTCGACGGGCCATTGACCGGCTGTCCGGGTTCGCCGAGCACGACAAATCCCGGCAGGTTTTCATTCTCGCTTCCCAGCCCATAGAGCAGCCACGAGCCATAGGAGGGCCGATTCGGCTGAATACTGCCGGTAAACATCATCCAGTTCGACGATTCATGGACGGGGACGTCGGTGTGCATCGAGCGAATCACGCACAGGTCATCCGCGAACTTCGCGACCTCCGGAAACAGCTCGCTGATTTCCATCCCCGACTGGCCGTGTTTGGAAAACTTGAACGGCGACGGCATCAGCCCACCGGTGGCATTTTCAGTGGTCAGCTTTGCGGTGCTCTCCGGCCGCTTGCCCGCGAATCTCTCAAGCGCGGGTTTGGGATCGAAGGTATCCACCTGCGAGGGCGCACCGTTCATCCAGAGATGAATGACGCGCTTCGCCCTGGGCGGAAAATGGGGAGCTCTCGGCGCGATCAGGCCCGGCAATTCGGCTCCAAAAGCACGCTGACCCAGCGCCGCAGCCAGCCCCAGCGCGCCGATTCCGTTGAAGCACTTTGCCAGCATGGCGCGGCGCGA
>VHDF01000199.1 GCA_016871495.1 Verrucomicrobiota bacterium
ACCGTTGGCGTGGATGGCGAGGATCAGATGCGTCACCATTCAAAATTCCTCTTCCTGAGGTGGGCCCGCGGTTCGGTTTGGCCGATGTCCGGTGTGCCGGACGGTGTGATCGAGGGGTGGGAGGCGGTTCATGATGGATACGCACGACTCGACGATCCAGTCCGACATTGCAGGCGTGTTCAACGATTGCCGGGAGATCACTGGATTGTGCTTGACTGGCTGACTTCGCGAGGAGTTCACCAGTATCGACTGCACTGGCTTTTATTAGACATGCCCTATGCGCTCGGTCCGGACCCTGGAGTGGCAGCGGGATGTCAATTCAAACTGGTGCTGCAGACTCCCTCCGGTGATTACTCTTTGAGCACGGGCGGCACGGAGGCGCTTCGGTGCAACATCGTTCGGGCCGATCCGACCTCGACACGGGGATGGGTTTCGCGTCGCTATGCGCATAAGGATCCTGCCCTTTCGGTTGAGGCCGAGTGCCGCAGCCAGAGTGTGTGCTTGTGGACGATTCTGGGTCCAGGGACGGTGGAAATGTCCTATCAAAAGGGTGCGTTGCTGTTAAGGGGAAACGCGTGGCAGCGCGAGGTGGCGGTTGCTGAACCTTCGAGGAATGGAAGTCGATGAGGGCGCTGCTCATCCATCAGGTCTTTGTGTCGCCAAGGGAAGCGGGGGGGACCCGCCACTTTGAGCTCGGTTCTCACGTCGTAAAATCGGGTCATGAGTTTACGATTGTGGCGAGCAGTTTGAGTTATCTCACGGGCAGCAAGGCTCCAGCCGCTTCGAGTCCGGAGGAGTTTGGCGGCATCCGAGTGTTGAGAGCTTACACGTATCCCGCGCTCCATCGATCCTTCTTCTGGCGAGTCATCTCATTTCTCTCCTTCATGCTGAGTTCGGTGTGGTCGGCTTTAAGGGCGGGCCCGGTGGATGTGGTGATGGGGACGTCCCCGCCGATCTTCCAGGCGGCGTCGGCATGGTTTGTGGCCGCGATCCGGCGCAAACCTTTCTTGTTGGAGATTCGGGATCTTTGGCCCGAGTTTGCCATTGACATGGGTGTGTTGAAGAACCGGTTCTTGATTGTGATGTCGAGATGGCTGGAGCGGTTTCTTTATGCCAGAGCCACCCGAATCCTCGTCAATTCACCCGCGTATCGAGATTACCTGATTGCGATGTCGGTGAATCCCGCCAAGATCGACCATATCCCCAATGGAGTCGATCCGGACATGTTTGTTCCGGAGGCCAAGGGAGAAAATATTCGGATGGAATATGATCTGGGCGATCGCTATGTGGCCGTCTACGCGGGAGCCCTCGGACGGGCGAACGATTTGCCAACGTTGCTGCAGGCCGCCGAGCGATTGAAGGGCGACACGAACATCGTGTTTCTGATTGTGGGCGACGGCATGGAACGTCCCATGCTGGAATCATGGGTTCGGGAAAGAAAACTGACCAACGTCCTCTTTACGGGCGCCCAACCCAAGGCGCGCATGAGTGATTTTTTGGCCGCGGCAGACGTTTGTCTGGCCACGCTGCAAGCGATCCCCATGTTTAAAACCACTTATCCAAACAAGGTGTTTGATTACATGGCGGCAGGCCGGGCGACATTGCTAGGCATCGATGGTGTCATCCGTTCGGTGATGGAACAGAGCGGAGGGGGGGTGTTTGTGCCTCCGGGTGATCCGCAAGCCATGGCGGACGCGGTGGTGAGGATGCGCGATGATCCCGCCCGCGTTCGCGCCATGGGGTTGTCGGCGAGGGCTTATGTTGTTCGTCACTTCAACCGGAAGGAACACGCGGAGAGGTTCGTTCG
>VHDF01000200.1 GCA_016871495.1 Verrucomicrobiota bacterium
ACAGCGTCGGAATGCCGAGCAGCTTCCCAATCAGCGTGAATGGAACGACCGGTCCGGCGCCGACGCTCACAATCAAATGCGGGCGGTATCGCCGCAGCAGGCGCCACGCCTCCCATAGATTGACCACAAACAACCAGTCCCGCTCGGAATGGCGGATGAAATGCGTCCGCCCTTGCATGTCCTCCGGCAGTAGCACCGGAGCGTTCAACACATAAAAGTGTTCATAGCGTTCGTACACGGGTTTCAGTGTGCGCACCTCCGTAAGGTGCCCCCCGCAGGAGGAGACGATGCAGATGGCGGGCAGGACGTGACCCATTACAATCCCCCCGGCGCATCGGCCAGCAAATGATAGCGCTCCAGTATCGCTCGGGCCACTGAGGTCCAGGAGAATTCCTGGCGCATCCACTCCCGTCCGCGCGCGCCCATCTCAGCAAGCGGCATGACCGCCATCCGTTCAAGCGCCTTCACCAGTGCCTCAGGATCGTTGTCCACCCACAATCCACACTGCATCTCTTCGACCCGCTTCCAGGGCGTATGGGTACTGGCGATCACCGGTACCCCGTGCGCCAGAGCTTCGGCCACCACAAGCCCGAAGTTCTCCGTGAACGATGGCAGAATCAAGATGTCCGCCTCCGCGAAGAGTGCTGTTTTTCGATGGCCGTCCACATGTCCCACGAATTGGACCTGCCCCGCCACGCCCTTCTCCTCGGTGCACGCCTTGAGTGAGCCTTCATAGCTCGAATGACCCGAGCCTGCGATGACAAGCGACCATCCCCGGTTCAGACGCCCCTGAACCATCCGGCACGCCTCAATCAAGTTTTCCACGCCCTTTTTGGGGTCCAGCCGACCGACGAACAGCAACCGCAACTGACCGCTCGATGGCGTTCGAGACACAGGCGCGGGCATGTCCACCCCATTGGGGATCATCACCGCTTTCAAGCCCGGCAATCTTAGGGCGCTTTCCGCGCCCTCCTCATGCGAGGTGACATGGAGAATTGCCCGTGCCGGAGCGACGATCCGACAGAAACGATCCCAGAGCGCCTTCAGCCAAACACGACGCGACTCCGGCCATCGTTGCAAGGCGCCGCGCGGCGACCACACCACAGGCTTTCCCAGCACTCGAGCGACCAACAGCGTCGGGATTGTCGTGAATGAATAGACGCCCGTCAAGTGAACAACGTCAGCCCAGCGAACCAACGGACCCAGCCGCCGCAAAAGTTCCCATGAAAATTCCCTGCCGGACGTCTTGGCACAATAGTACACGTCATACCCCGCCGGCATTTGCTCAGGCACCACCACAACGCTGAAGCGATCCCGCGCATTCGCCCCCGCACTGTCGGTCGTCAGGACTCGCAGATCGACCTGCTGAGCCAGCGCGTTGCACAAACCGTAGACGGACTGGATCGGCCCGCCAAAAAAGGTGGCAGGATAAAAAGTCGGCACCACATGCAAGATACGTAACTGCGGGGCATTCCCCTCACCAGCTACGGTTGCTCCCGGTCGGTCTGAAACCATTGCCCCGCTCACCGCATCAGTCCTCGGAGTACGAACCGCGTAGTACCACACCTCGAATCAAGCCGCCCCGACAATTCGAAGAAAACGCTGCGGACTTCGGTCATCTCGCCATGCTGGAGGAGGGCACAGTGAGGACAGAGGAAAAACGCGCCCCTCATCACATCGCTGCCTAAGCTTGACAGGGGGGAGCTTTCCCATTTATGAAAGCGCACA
>VHDF01000201.1 GCA_016871495.1 Verrucomicrobiota bacterium
CCGCGTTCGGCCAGGGCGACGAGGGCGCGGCTCATGGTCAGGTGCTGTTCCTTAGCCGTGCGCCGAACCGCGTCGACGAGAGTTGCCGGGATCGTCACGCTCTGTCGAACAGATCTTGCCGAAGCCGTCTTGCGTTGGGTTGCCATATCCTCAGGTTAGCGCATGCACCAGCGTGGTGCACATAGAACCCGAAAGACGCCATAGCGTTTAGCTACAGCCGCTGCTTCCGGATCGTCGGCCACTCGGAATCCAATTCACCTGCGAACCCGAACGTGCGCGTGCCGGTTTTTGAGCAGCCTCCCGGCCACAAAGATGTTCCGGTTTGCCCCCTCTGATTTCCGATCCCTCTCGGCGTGGATCTAGTGCCGGCGCCCGGCCAGCATGTCCTTCGGGCAGCGATAGAAGACCGCCGGATGCAAGCTAAGTTTGTCGCACAGTTTCCAGGCAGGCTCGTGCTCCAGCAACTGCCGCCTCGGGACGGCGAGCTTCTCATTGGGCGCGTGGCGCCGAGGTGGCTCTTTCACGCGCTCTTTGCTTTTGCGTTAAAGGGAGCGCGCCGTCTCCATTTCCAACTGAACCGGAACACCGCTCCGGCCCATCCAAGTTGGGGGACTAGTCAGTGGTTTCCTAGACGGCCAACTGGGCGGGCAATGGTTGTGACGTGAATTGTGACGCAACTATCGGATTCGAAATCCATTGTCCGGTTTCGTTACGGTTAGCCACCTCCACCGATTCGCGCATACAATCGAACACAGTCGAATCTGACAGAAGGGCACGTCGCCAATTGTAAGGCAGGCGCTCTAACCGGCTGAGCTAACCGCCCGCACCAAATTTCATTCTTTCACGCCGCCGCGCACTTGGAGCAGTCCCCGTAGAGGGTCACTTCGTGGCCTGTGACGCGGAAGCCGCGCGGGGCCAAATCCTGCACGTGCGGCAGGCAGGCCATGAGTTCATACACTTTGCCGCAGCCGCGGCAGTGGAAGTGATGATGGTGCGCTTTGCCGGCCACCTCGTAGTGGGTGTTGGCGCCGGGGAGCTCGACGGGTGTTAGCCAGCCTTCCTCCAGCAGCATCTTGATGTTGCGATACACGGTGGCGATGCCGAGTCCGCTCTTCTCGTGTTGGGCCAGTTCCAGAACCTGGGGCGGGTCCAACGGCCGGTCCGCCTTCAGGAAGGCCGCGCGGATGGCGCGGCGCTGGCTTGTGTCGCGAGTCTGGGCAGCGTCTTCTTTGCCTGTCATCAGACCAGCTCTAGCGCCCCATGATGATCGCAATGACCGTTGTGCGGATGGTGCAGGTGCCCGTCGACGAGATAGTCGACGTGATCGCCGTGCGGAACCGCCTCGTGCCCGCAGCCAGGGCCGTGCCGATGACCGGCGGCGTGACCGGCGCAGTTGTGGCCGCCCGGCGTGCATTCGACCGGATTGGCGGAGCTGACGCCGAGAACGTGTTCGTCGTAGTGATCCTCGTGCGGGCTGTGCAAGTGGCCGTCGTGCAGGTAGTCGACGTGACCATCATGGAGAATGGCCGTGTGGCCGCAGCCGGGACCGTGTTGATGGTCGTGGGGCGTGTGGGGGGTGTGGGTCATGATTTAGATGGGTTCCTTTCGTTTGGTGGTAAGAGTTCTGGCGAGCGGACGGT